>NZ_VRVA01000009.1:0-121296 GCF_008039945.1 Methylobacterium sp. WL64 | reverse complement strand
GCGCCAGCCGCGGCCCCGCCATCCCCGGCACAGCAGATGCCCCCGGCACAGCAGATGCCGGCCGACGCCCTCGCGTTCCCGGCCGAGCCCGTCCCGACTCAGCCCGGCCTGCAGCAGGGCGAGGCCGAGATCGACCGCGCCGAGGACGATGCCGGCCCCCGGGCCCTCGCGATCCTCGACCTGAACACCGCTTCGGTGGCCGACCTCAACAAGCTCCGGGGCGGCGGCGCGATCGGCCGGGCGATCACCGCCAAGCGCCCCTACGCGTCCGTGGACCAGCTCCTGTCGAAGCGCGTCCTGAGCCGGGCGGTCTACGAGAAGATCAAGGATCAGGTGACGGTGCGGTGATCGCCTTGGGGCCGGCCACCAGCGAACACCCTGGTGGCACCCGCCGCGATGTGCAAATAAATACACATCGCGGCGGAACCTTCCATGCCCAGGGTCGAGACGGATCGCAGGACCATCGTGGATCGG
This sequence comes from Methylobacterium sp. WL64, assembly GCF_008039945.1. NCBI lineage: Bacteria > Pseudomonadati > Pseudomonadota > Alphaproteobacteria > Hyphomicrobiales > Methylobacteriaceae > Methylobacterium > Methylobacterium sp. WL64. The sequence continues at coordinate 120,822 of NZ_VRVA01000009.1, read as the reverse complement.
TTGATCGCTGCGGGCTGGGTCCGCGAAGGCGGAACCAAGCATGAGAAATTCTCTCACCCGAGCCGGCCAGGCATCAAGATCATGGTGCCGCGACACAGGGTACTGACGCCGGGCGTCGCCCGCAGCATCGCCAGCGCCGCAGGCTGGATCTGAGGAGGACGCGCATGTCCCGCTACACCGTGCTGATCGATGGCGAGGCCGGCGCCTACGGGGTCGCGTTTCCCGATTGCCCCGGTTGCACCGCCATGGGGGCGACCATCGATGAGGCGATGGTCAACGCGACGGCGGCCCTCAGCGAGTGGATGAGCGATCGGATCGCCGCCGGTTTGGCGCCGCCGGCACCGCGGGCGCCGGAGGTTCTGAGGGCCGACCCGAGCGTGGCCGAGGCCCTGACTGAGGCCACGCTCGGCGTGGTTCCGCTGCTGCTCGATTCCGGCCGGCCCGTACGCGTCAACGTCTCGCTGGATGCCGCGGTGCTGGCACAGATCGATACCGCCGCCCGGGCGCGGGGCCTCACCCGCTCGGCCTTCCTGGTCTCCGCTGCGCGGGACAAGATCCGGGCCGAGGGCTGAGCCGCTCCGCGCTCAGAGCTTCGTCCCGAAGATCTCGGCGACCTGCGGGATGTCCTTGTCGCCGCGGCCCGACATGTTGAGCACCATCAGGTGGTCGGTCGGGCGCTGGGGGGCGATGTCCAGCACCTTGGAGAGGGCGTGGGCCGGCTCCAGGGCCGGGATGATGCCTTCCAGCATCGAGCAGAGCTTGAACGCCTCCAGGGTCTCGGCATCGGTGGCCGAGAGGTATTTCACGCGGCCCATCTCGTGCAGCCAGGCGTGCTCGGGGCCGATGCCCGGATAGTCGAGGCCCGCCGAGATCGAGTGCGCGTCGGAGATCTGGCCGTCCGCGTCCATCAACAGGTAGGTGCGGTTGCCGTGCAGCACGCCGGGCTTGCCCCCGGTGAGCGAGGCGGCGTGCAGCCCGGACCCGACCCCGTGGCCGGCGGCCTCGACCCCGAAAATCTCGACCTCGCGGTCGTCGAGGAATGGGTGGAACAGCCCCATGGCGTTGGAGCCGCCGCCGATGCAGGCGATCAGCGAATCCGGCAGGCGGCCTTCCTGCGCGATCATCTGCTCCCGGGTCTCGCGGCCGATCACCGACTGGAAGTCGCGGACCATGGCGGGATACGGGTGCGGGCCGGCCACGGTGCCGATGCAGTAGAACGTGTCGGCGACGTTGGTGACCCAGTCGCGCAGGGCCTCGTTCATCGCGTCCTTGAGGGTCTTGGTGCCGGATTCCACCGGGATCACCTCGGCGCCGAGCATCTTCATGCGGAAGACGTTGGGCGCCTGCCGGGCGACGTCGACCGCGCCCATGTAGACCACGCATTTCAGCCCGAACCGCGCGCAGAGCGTCGCGGTGGCGACGCCGTGCTGGCCGGCGCCGGTCTCGGCGATGATCCGCGGCTTGCCCATGCGGCGGGCCAGCAGGATCTGGCCCAGGACGTTGTTCACCTTGTGGGAGCCGGTATGGTTCAGCTCCTCGCGCTTGAAATAGACCTTGGCCCCATGCCCGGCCGGCGCCGTGGCGCGCACGTGCTCGGTCAGGCGCTCGGCATAGTAGAGCGGACTCGGCCGGCCGATATAGTGGGTGCCGTAGCTCGCCATGTCGGCCGCGAAGGCGGGATCGACCTTCGCCGCCTCGTAGGCCGCCTCAAGCTCGAGGATCAGCGGCATCAGCGTCTCGGCGACGAACCGGCCGCCGAAGATGCCGAAGCGGCCGCGCTCGTCGGGGCCGGTGCGGAAGGAGTTCGGTTCGGGGGCGATGGTCACGGGGCGGGTCCTTCGACGGGGCGGTTCTTCCGGACGCGGAGAGCGGTCTGTTGCCGGGTGCCTAGACCCATGCGGGCGCCGCCGCAATGCGGCCTGCCGCCCACACGCCCGCCTCACAGGATGGCGTCGATGCCCTTCCGCTCGGCGAGGGCGAGCAGCTTCAGCGACGGCCCGCCGGGCTTCTTCTCGCCCCGCTCCCATTTGCTCACCAGGGCAGTGGTCACGTTGAGCGCCCTGGCGAAGATCGCCTGGCTCATCTGCGCGGTCTCGCGGATGGCCCGGATCGCCTCCGGCGCGAGGTCCTCGACCGGCGTCAGGCACGACACGTCGAACCGGCGCATCGTGGCCTTGTCGATGGCCCCGGCGGCATGGAGGTCCCGGGCCACTAGGTGCGCCGACCGGAGCGCGTCACTGCCGTAGGTCGTCTTCGGTTCGGTCGTCTTCGGTTCGGTCATCGTCGATTCGTCTCCAGCCGTGCGCGGCGGCGGATCGCGGTCAGCGTAACCCGTTCGATCCGGGCAGCGAAAGGTCTGGCACAGCAAGCCGCGCATCTTGCCGGAGGACAGCATGGCTCTTCGCATCACGCTTCGCCCGCTCCTCGGGGCGGCCCTCGGGCTCGGCCTGGCCGGGGCGCTGCTCCTGCCCCGGCTTCCGGCCTTCGCCGAGGAGGCGCCGCGCCGCCTGCCGGAGGCCGCGACCGCTGCGCACGAGACGCCCGGCACGCAGGTGGCGGTGTTCGCGGGCGGCTGCTTCTGGGGCGTGCAGGGCGTGTTCCAGCACGTGCGCGGGGTGCGGGGGGCGGTCTCGGGCTATGCCGGCGGCGCGTCCGCCGACGCCGACTACAAGTCCGTCAGCCGCGGCGGCACCGACCACGCCGAGGCGGTGGCGGTGACCTACGACCCGGCCGTGATCCGCTACGACGAGCTCCTGCGAATCTTCTTCTCGGTGGCGCTCGACCCGACGCAGGTTGACCGGCAGGGGCCCGATGCCGGACGGCAGTACCGCTCGGCGCTGTTCCCGCAGGATGCCGAGCAGGCGCGGGTGGCGCGGGCCTACATCGCCCAGCTCGGCGCGGCGCACGCCTACGCGAAGCCCGTCGCCACCCGGATCGAGCCCGGCGCGGCCTTTTACCCGGCGGAAGCCTACCACCAGGACTTCATGGCCCTGCACCCCGGCCACCCCTACATCGCCGCCAACGACGCGCCGAAGCTCGACGCGCTGAAGCAGCTGTTCCCGGAGCGGACGGCGGCGCAGCCGGCGCTGGTGAACCGGCCGCCGGCTTGAGGGCGGCATCCGTGCGGGCGCCGTGACCGCAGGCCCGCATCCGCGGCCATCCTCCGCAGCGGTCGGCGCCGAGCGCGAAACCGCTTCTACTCGAGGCACCAGTCCAACCCCGCCACCGCAACCGCCCAACCTTAAAAAACGCCCGCGCGGCGCTCGCGCAAAGCTGCTCGAACCCGGGGCCGGTTGACACCACCCCCGCCATCGCCAACACCTCGCGCCCGCCGCTTCCGGAGCGGCGAACCCGGGAAGACCTGTGACACGATGGCGGTGACGCGCACCTACCTCGACTTCGAGAAGCCGGTTGCCGAGCTGGAGGCCAAGCTCGAGGAATTGCGCGCGGTCGGCGAGCGCGACGGCGCGGTCTCGATCTCCGAAGAGGTCGGCCGGCTGGAGGCCAAGGCCGGCCAGGCCCTGGCCGAGATCTACGCGAGCCTCACGCCCTGGCAGAAGACCCAGGTCGCCCGCCATCCGCAGCGCCCGCATTTCGTGGATTACTGCGCCGGGCTGATCACCGAGTTCACGCCGCTCGCCGGCGACCGCACCTTCGGCGAGGACGAGGCGATCCTGGGCGGCTTCGGCCGGTTCCGCGGGCGCCCGGTCTTGGTGCTCGGCCAGGAGAAGGGCGCCACCACGGAGGCGCGGCTGCGCCACAATTTCGGGATGGCCCGGCCCGAGGGCTACCGCAAGGCGGTGCGCCTGATGGAGACCGCCGACCGGTTCGGCCTGCCGGTGATCGCCTTCGTCGACACCGCCGGCGCCTATCCGGGGATCGAGGCGGAAGAGCGCGGCCAGGCCGAGGCGATCGCCCGCTCCACCGAGGCGTGCCTGGCGCTCGGCGTGCCCAACGTCGCCGTGGTGATCGGGGAGGGCGGCTCGGGCGGCGCCATCGCGCTCGCCACCGCCAACCGGGTGCTGATGCTGGAGCACGCGATCTACGGCGTGATCTCCCCCGAGGGCGCCGCCTCGATCCTGTGGCGCGACCAGGGTCGCGCCCACGAGGCCGCCACCGCCATGAAGATCACCGCGCAGGACCTGCTGCGGCTCGGCGTCATCGACGGCATCATCCCGGAGGCGACTGGCGGCGCCCACCGCGACCGCGAGGCGGCGATCCGCGGCGCGGGCGACGCCGTCGCGGACGCGCTCGCCCAGTTCGACGGCCTGACCCCGGTGGAGATCCGCGATCGCCGGGCGGAGAAATTCCTCTCCATCGGCCGGACCCTGTGAGTCCGACGGCCGCACACCGCGCCTCGGCGAGCGACCGGCCGTCGGCAAGGGCGAAGGCGCGGCGCCGCGGGCAAGCGTGCGCGGCCCGCAGACACCTGGCGGCATGCGGCGGACCGCCCCGGAGGCGTCGGCCGCACGGGGGGACCGTATGAATTCCCCCGGCGCGACGGGCGGCCTGCTGGGCGCCCTCGGGCGGCTCCTGGGGCGGCGCGACGCGCGCGAGCCGGGCGGGCACAACCACGTCTCGCTCGGCTGCAATTGCCAGATGGCGCACGTGCTCAAGACCCTGGACCTGCGCCACTGGTCCGGCCCGCTGGACTGGATCTTCTCCATGCCCGGCATGGTCCGGGATTGCCTGGACGACGATTTCACCGCGCTCACCGACCGGGCCCAGCTCGAGAGCATCCCGGAGGCGGAGCGGCGCGGGCCCGACATCTGGCGCGGCCGGCACCGGCTGTACCGGGAGCGGCACGGGCTCGAATGCGTGTTCAACCACCACGACCCGGCATCGAACGGGGCGGATTACGCCTTCCTGACCGAGGGCGTGCGCCGCCTGCGCCAGGCCCTCGACACGCCCGGCACCCAGAACCGGCTGTGGATGATGACCCACCTCCACACGCCCCGGAAGACGGTCGAGGCGATCGACGACCTGCTGGGCGCGCGCGCCAGCCGCAACCACCTGACCTTCCTGCAGCTCCAGCCGGACCATCCGGGCGTCGCGGTCGTCGAGGCCACCGACCTCCGGCCGACCTTGCGCTGGCTGACGGTCCAGACCCGCTCGACCCCGGTCGGCCTGCGGCTGGCCGACCCGGCCGAGGACGCGCAGCTCGTGGAGATCATCCGCACCGAGGCGGCCCGGCCGCCGGGGGTGTTCGGCTGAGGGGGCGCCGCGCAACGGAGCCCTCGAAGGAGCCCTCCTGCCGGCCCCGCGTTCTCTGGTGCCCTCCAACGACGCCCGCTGGCGCCGGCACCCCAGGATGAGGTGGGGGATGGGATTCCGCTTGCCACGCAGGCCTTTCCCCGGCCTGCAGGCCCACCGCCTCAACCGTCCTGAAACAACCGCGCGCCGACGAAATCCACGAAGGCGCGCAGCCGCGCGACATGTGCCGGCCGGACGGCCACAGGATCGAGAACTGGCCGGGATCGGTGAGGTAGGGGTCGAGGATCCGGGTCAGGGCCCCCTCGCGCAGGGCCGAATCCGCCAGGAAATCCGGCATGCAGCCGATACCCAGGCCGCCGATCGCGGCGGCGCGCAGGGCCTCCATGTTGTTGCAGGTGAGGGCGGTGCGCAGGCCCGCGGGCGGCGGCTCGGCGAGGGTCCAGTCCTGCAGCTTGCCGGAGGTGGGGAAGCGGAAGCGCAAGGCCGCGTGCCCCGCGAGGTCGGCCGGGCGCAGGGGCGTGCCGGCCCGGTCGAGATAGGCCGGCGCGGCGCAGAGAACGAACCGGAACAGGCCGAGGCGCCGGGCCATCAGGCTCGAATCGATCAGGGTGCCGCTGCGGATCGCGGCATCCATGCCGGCTTCCACCAGGTCCACCTGGCGGTCGTTGAAATCGAGGTCCAGCTCGATCTCGGGGTAGAGTGCCTGGAACTCGGGCAGCACCGGCAGGAGGAAGCGGTAGCCGACGATCGGCAGGCTGATCCGCAGGATGCCGCGGGGCGCCCGCCGGCTCTGGGTGACCAGCGCCTCGGTCTCGCGCAGGTCGTCGAGGATCGCCCGGCACCGCGCCTGGAGCAGGACGCCCTCCTCGGTGAGCGACACCCGCCGGGTCGTGCGGTGGAACAGGCGCACGCCGAGCCCGGCTTCGAGCCGCGCCACGGCCTTGCCCACCGCCGAGGCCGACAGGCGCAGGTCGCGCCCCGCCGCGACGAAGCTCAGCCGCTCCGCGCTCCGCACGAAGGCCGCGATGTCGCCGAGGTTGTCCATGCCGGCGGATTAGAGCGCGCCCGTCCGGAATGAAAGGACCGGAGACCGGATTAACGGCGCGCAGGCTCCACGCGACGGTGCGGTGCCCTCCCGGCGGCGACCGGCCGGGGGACGCGCGAACGCCCAGCCGAGGAAGCCGAGCCATGACCGAAACCCCGAACCCCGCCCCGACCGGCGATCCGCTGGTGCTCGGTTCGGTCTGCCTGGCCGCCCTGATCCTGCCGCTCAGCTTCTCGGCGGGCGCGGTGGCGACGCCCGCCATCGGGCGCGCGCTCGGCGGCTGCCCCGAAGCGCTGACCTGGATCACCAACGGCTTCATGCTGACCTTCGGCAGCCTGCTGATGGCGGCCGGGACCCTGGCCGACCGCTACGGCCGCCGGCTGGTCTTCACCCTCGGCGTCGCGATCGTCACCGGCTTCTCGCTGGCGCTGGGCCTGGCGTCCTCGGTCTGGCTGATCGACCTGCTCCGGGCCGGGCCGGGCAGGGCGTCGGCGCCGCGGCGGCGCTGGCGGGCGGCACCGCGGCGCTCGCCCAGGACTTCGAGGGCCACGCCCGCACCCGGGCCTTCAGCCTGCTCGGGACCACGTTCGGCGTCGGGCTGGCCTTCGGGCCGGTCGTCACCGGATTCCTGATCGCCGGCGCCGGCTGGCGCTCGATCTTCCTGGTCGGCGCACTGGTCGGCGCGGCCGCGCTCGTGCTCGGGCCGCCGCGGATGCGCGAGACCCGCGACCCCGCGGCCCGGAGCCTCGACTGGCCCGGGACCGTGAGCTTCACCGCGATGCTGACCGCCCTCACGGTGGCGGTGATCGAGGCGCCGGGCCTCGGCTGGGGCAGCCCGGTGCCGTGCTTGCTGCTCGCCGCCGCCACACTCCTCCTGATGGCCTTCGTGGCGATCGAATCCCGGGCCGCCCGGCCGATGCTCGATCTCGGCCTGTTCCGCTAGCGGCGCTTCGTCGGCGTGCAGATGCTGCCGGTGGCGACCTGCGCGTGCTTCGTGGTGCTGCTGGTGATCCTGCCCCTGCGCTTCATCGGCCTCGAGGGCCGGAGCGAGCGGGAGGCCGGGCTCCTGATGCTGGCCCTGTCGGCGCCGATGCTGGTCGTCCCGATGGCCGCCGCCGCGCTGGCCCGGCGGGTCCCGCCCGGCCTGCTCTCGGGCCTCGGGCTGCTGGTGGCCGCGTCCGGACTCGTGTGGCTGGGCTTCACCGAGATCGGCCGCCGCGCGGTGCTGGCGCCGATGCTGCTCATCGGCCTCGGCAGCGGACTGCCCTGGGGGCTGATGGACGGTCTGTCGGTCGCCGTCGTGCCCCGGGCGCGGGCCGGAATGGCGGCGGGCATTTTCGGAACGGTCCGGGTCGCCGGCGAGGGCGTGGGGCTCGCGCTGGTCAGTGCCGCGCTGGCCGGCCTGGCCGCTGTCGCGCTCCGCCGGGCCCCGGGGCAGCCCGACGGCGCCCTGCTGGCCCAGGCCGGCCAGCGCCTGGCCGTGGGGGACCCGGACGCCGCCCGGGCGCTGCTGCCGGGGCTCGACGGCGCCGCCCTGATCCAGGCCTACCAGGCGGCCTTCGCCACCCTGTCCTGGACGCTGGCCGCCGTCACGGTGGTCTGCGCCGTCGCGGTGTTCCGGTTACTGGCGGAGCGGACGGACAACGTGGCCGATGCCGGCGTCGGTCTCTGACGGCGCCCACTACCCCCGCACATCCGCGCGGCCACAAGGCCCCGCCCCTCGCCGGCGCCGCCATGGCGGCACTGGGCCTCGCCTGCCTGCCGTGGCTGCGCCGGGACGGGCGGGTGCGTACGACCGCGGCGGCGAGCCGCGGTTCATTTTTCAGAACAATGGTTTAGCGCCAACCGTGAAGGGCCCGGATTCAAAAGGCCCGGGACCGTTTGCGGGTGCAGGACGCAGCCCCGCCGCCGGGCCGGAGACGGGCCCGCGTTCCCTCATCCACCGGAGAGTCCGGTGCAGTGTTGCGCCCCGGTCCTTGCGGTAACGAAGGCGCAAGCTTAACGAGCCTATTGGGTTGGGGAGTGGCGCCCGATGTCGGCTCGCAAAAGGCCGCCGGGCGCAGACTGAAGACGACGAGGTTCCCCATGACGGCGCGTCTCGCGACTGCGCGACTGCTGGCGGCGGCGTCCCTGCTGGCCCTCGCGCTGGCCGGCTGCCAGGACGGCTCCGGGATCAACGGCCCGAGCGCGCGCAGCATCGCGCCGATCGCCCCCCAGACGGTCGCCCTGATGCAGACCAAGGGCATGCAGCAGACCGACCCGATCCTGATCCGCGCCTACAAGAAGGAAGCGGAGATGGAGGTGTGGAAGCGCGGCGGCGACGGTCGCTACGCGCTCCTGAAGACCTACCCGATCTGCCGCTGGTCCGGACAGCTCGGGCCGAAGGTTCGCGAGGGCGACCGGCAGGCCCCGGAGGGGTTCTACACGATCACCCCGGGCCTCATGAACCCGAACTCGTCTTACTACCTCTCGTTCGACACCGGCTTCCCCAACGCGGTCGACCGGGCCAACGGGCGCACCGGCAAGTACCTGATGGTCCACGGCACCTGCTCGTCGGCGGGCTGCTTCGCCATGACGGACGCGACCATCGCGGAGATCTACGCGGTGGCCCGGGAGGCGTTCATCGGCGGCCAGCGCAGCTTCCAGTTCCAGTCCTACCCGTTCCGGATGACGGCCCAGAACATGGCCAAGTTCCGCAACGACCCGAACATGCCGTTCTGGCAGAACCTCAAGGAGGGCTCGGATTACTTCGAGGCCCTGCGCGAGGAGCCGAAGGTCGGCCAGTGCGGGACCAAATACGTGTTCGGCGGCTCGGACGCGGCGGCCGGCGCGTGCAAGCCGCGACTCGACCCGGTGGTGGCCGAGAAGCGCGAGCACGACGAGCGGGAGGTGGCCGAGCTGGTCGCCAAGGGCACGCCGGCCGTGCGCGTGGTCTACCAGGACGGCGGCCAGAACCCGGTGTTCCGGCCGCAGAACAACAGCAGCGCCTTCGCGAGCCTCGGCGGCACCGAGACCGTGCTGCCCTACGACGCGAAGGAGTTCGGCCGGCACAATCTCGGCGACGTCAGCCGCCCCGAGACCCTGGCGGCTGGGCCGCAAGAGATCGAGATCGGCCCGAAGGTGCAGCCGACGATGATGGCCGGGGCCGAGCCGGCGAAGGCCGCCACGAAGGCCGCGACGAAGGCCGGCCGGGGGCAGAATCCCGTCGCCACGACGCTGATGGCCAACCGCACCGATCCGGACCTGCGGGTCGAGACCACCGCGTCGGTCGGCGAGAGGCCCGCCCGGATCACCGTGGCCGACGCGGACGGCGATCCGAGCAGCTACCAGAAGCTGATGGGCTCGCTGTTCAGCAAGGAGAAGCCGGCCGCCCCCGCGACCCCGGCGGTGGATGCGGCGGTGGTGCCGGAGCCGGTCAAGCTGGCCCATGACGCGGACAAGCTGGCCCCGAAGGCGACGGCCAAGCCGCATGCGGTGAAGACCGCGAAGGTCGAGGGCAAGGTTGACGCGAAGGCCGCGGCCTCCCCGAAGCTCGTCCTGCGCAAGGGCGAGCCGGACGTGAAGGCCAAGCCGTAGCGGTCAGATCAGCGGCCGGTCGCGGTTCATCAGCCACAGGGCGTGGACCGTGCCGGGCAGCCAGAAGATCAGCCACAGCAGGATGTTCAGCAGGAACTGCAGGCCGAAGCCCGTGGTGACGAGCACCGCCACCGGCGGGATGAAGATCGCGAGCAGGATTCGGACGAGACTGGACACGGGAACTCCGAGTTGAAAGGTCCCGGCTCAAACGAAGCGCGACCGTGTCCGTTCCCGGAGGGAAGGACGTCACATCCGAGTTCCCATCGGGCGCTTCCGCCACCCGCCCCTTCGTGCAGGGGCTGACGCGTCCCCTCCGGAACCCTTTTCCCGCTCCTGATATTTTGATACGTGTTACGTACAACGTAGCACGCGGCGATGATCCGGAGTTTCGCGGACAAGGAGACGGAGGCGCTCCACCTCCGCGACGTCTGTCACCGGCAGTGGGGTGCCTTCAAAGCCGTCGCCGTCCGCAAGCTCGACATGATCGACGCCGCGGCCGCGTTGAGCGACCTGCGTTCCCCGCCCGGCAACCAGCTCGAGAAGCTGAGCGGCAACCGCAACGGACAGTGGAGCATCCGCATCAACGACCCGTGGCGCATCCGCTTCACGTGGGGCGACGCCGGACCCGAGTCCGTCGAGATCGTGGATTACCATCGAGGATAGTACCCATGCCCCGCCTGCGCACGCATCCCGGTGAGGTTCTCCGCGAGGAGTTCATGGCGCCGCTCGGACTGAGCGCCAACCGCTTGGCCGCCGAGATCGATGTCCCGCCCAACAGGCTCAGCGAGATCCTCCGCGAACGCCGCGGCGTGACCGCCGATACAGCGCTTCGCTTGAGCATCCGGTTCGGGACGACCCCCCAGTTCTGGCTCAACCTTCAGACCGCGCACGACCTCTCGCACGCGGAGGCCGAAACCGACCTTTCGAAGGTACGGCCCTACGAACCGGCCTAAGCGCCTCTTTCACGCCGGGTGCGATGGCACGTCAGGGAGGCGCCGGCTGGAGGTGGCCGAGGCGGCGGCGTTCGACCTCCGACACGTCGGGGACGTGATCCACGACGAGCTTCCGCCACCCGCCCTGCCATTCCGGAGCCGCAAAACGGGGCCCGGAAACCAGAACCGCCGTGGTTGCCGACTGTGAGCCGCAGCGTTCCGCGCTCTCCGTGCGCGTCGGCGGATCTGGGTTCCGGGCTTGCTTGCGGTGCCCCGGGATCCATAGTCGCGACTGTCGCGGACTTGAGCAGTCGCGTTCCAACCCGTCCATAAAACGCGGTGGTTATGGATTCCGGGCTCCGCTACGCGGCCCCGGAATGACGGTATTAAACCCAAAAACCTCAGTTCTTCGCCGGCGGCGTGGTCGCGCTGGGCACGGCCGCCGCCTGCTTCTCCGGGTTCTTCACCTGGCTGTAGGCGACGTTGGCAAAGGTGCCGATCACCGCGGGCCAGCTCGGGCTGGCGTATTGCGGGTCGTCGCGGCCGACCTTGCAGAAGGCCGTGGTGAGGGCGTTGACCACGTCCTCATCCGTGGCTCCCGCGTCGGCCGCCTTGATCTGCGGCACCACCCGGACCAGCGTCGGCACGAAGTCCTGCTGCTTGAGGCCGGTGAGCGTCGCCGCCACCCCGGCCTTGTCGAAGGCGGCCTTGAGCGCGTCCTGCTCGATCTCGGCGCACGGGGCGGTGCCGGCCAGCATGGTCTTGGTGGCGGCCCGGGCCTCGGAGGCCTTGTCGCCGGTCACCGGCGGCGCCTTGTTGCCCCAGGAATTGCGGATGTAGTCGGTGACGTTCCTAACCTCGACATCGGTCATCTGCTGGCCGATCGCCACCATCGGGGCGTAGCCGCTTTGGGCGGCAAGCCCGCCGTAGATCACCCGCAGCACCGTCTCGGGGCCATCCGACATCACCGAGGTGTTGCCGGCGAGCGCCGGCACCGCGCCCTCGATGCCCTTGCCGTTGGGCTGGTGGCAGGAGGAGCAGTAGGTCAGGTAGGTGGACGCGCCCGGCGCGTCGGCGGTGTCGAAGGCGGTGAGGTCCTTCGGCTTGTAGGTCTGCTTGGCCGGGACCGTGCGGAGGTAGGCGACCATCGCCTTCAGGTCCTCCTCCTTCACCTTGGAGAGGGATTCCATGATGGTCTGGCGCATCGGGCCGGCGGCGACGCCGGGGCGGTCCCCCGGGGCGGTGCCGGTCTTGAGGTAGGTCACCACCTGCTCGTCGGTCCAGGCGCCGATGCCCTGGTGGCCGTCCGGGGTGATGTTGGGGGCGTACCAGCCGTCGATGACGCCGCCGCCGAAGCGGCCGGCGAAGCTCGAATTGCCCACGAGCTTGTTCTCGTTGTGGCACATCGCGCAGTGGCCCAGCCCCTCGACCAGGTAGGCGCCGCGGTTCACCTCGGCGCTGGCGCTCGGGTCGGGCTTGAAGCGCTCCTCCGTGAAGAACGCGGTCCGCCACGTCACCAGCGCGGTGCGGACGCTGAACGGGAACGGGATCTGGTTGTCCTTGCGCTTCTCGTTCACCGGCGGCAGCGATTGCAGGTAGGCCCAGATCGCCTTGGTGTCCTCGTCGGTGACCTTGGTGTACCAACCGAACGGGAAGGCCGGGTACAGGTAGCCGACATGCTTGCTGTAGCCCTGTCGGAACGACTTCTCGAAGTCGGCGTAAGCGTAGTCGCCGAGCCCGGTCTCCTTGTCGGGGGTCAGGTTGGGGGTCATGATCACCCCGAACGGCATGTTGAGCGCGTAGTTGCCGGCCAGGAACTTGCCGCCCGGGGCGGTGTGGCAGGCGGCGCAATCGCCCATGGTGACGAGGTACTTGCCGCGCTCGACCGGATCGGACGCGTCCTGCGCCAGGGCCGGCGCGGCGAGCAGCAGGCCCGCCAGGAGGGGGGCCGCGCCACGGGCCGACGAGAGGGCGTTCCTGCGCTGCATGGCGACCTCTCCCGAGCCGTCTTTATAGGTTTTCTAGGGTGCTGCGCGTGAACGCAGCGCTTTGTGGCGTTGTTCCTGGCTGCGGCCGGGTGCGGCGATGCGCCGTGGCGCCCTGACGGAACCGAAAACCAAGATCGGCGAGGTGGGCCAGGAGGCCCGCCAGCATCCAGCCGGCGACCACCGGCCAGCCGGATCCGGTGAGGGCGGCCCGGAGCGCCAGCATCAGTGCCGCACCGGAGCCCAGGTTGGCGAGCAGCGCCGACGGGGCCATCCCGCGGCGCCGCGCGAACCAGGCGAGCAGCAGCGCCTCGGCGGCGACCAGCGCCAGGATCGCGTCGACGATCCGGCCCGAGGCGAACAGCGCCTCCATCAGGCGAGCCCCCGGAACGGCGCGTTGAGGCGCACGATCCGCAGGTTCAGGCAGGCGGCGACGCTGACCCAGGCGAGATACGGCAGGTTCATCAGCCCGGCCATCGCCGAGACCCGGCCGGTGACCAGCACCAGCACGGCGATCGACAGCCACAGGGCCGCAACCTCGGCGAGCGCCCAGTCGGGCCGGCGGAACCGGAAGAACAGCACGCTCCAGGCGATATTGAGCACGCCGTTGACCGCGTAGGCGGCGACCAGCAGCACCCGGGCGGTGGGATCGGGATCGCCGTTCCAGGCCGTCACCGCCGCGATGGTGGTGAGCAGGAAGATCACGGTCCAGACCGGCCCGAAGGCCCAGTCCGGCGGCTTCCAGGCGGGGAACCGGAGATGCCGGTACCAGCCATCCGTCTTGGTCGCGACCCCGCCGGCGACCGCGACCAGGATCGCCAGCACGGCCGCCACCGCGGGCGGGCCCCAGCTCGGATCGAGCCCCAGAAAAGTCACGGGGAGACCCAGCGGAACAGGTGGGCGAGGTCCTTGAAGAAGATCCGGGCGTGGGCGGCGGGCTTGGCCCGGACCAGCTCCTTGTTCATGTAGCTGTCCCAGGTGAGCTGCTGGACGTCCTTGTCCCGGCAGATCGAGACGAACCGCTCGCGCAGGCCGTCGCTGCGGTACCAGACCCACTGCATCATCCCGAGGATCCAGAACACGCGGCCGTGCAGCTTCATGAACCGCTTCCGCGCACTCGCGAGCGCCCGGACGTCGCCGGTGGCCAGGAAGGCCTTGGCCGCCTCGGCCGAGAGCTGGCCACCCAGCATCGCGTAGTAGATGCCCTCGCCGGAGGCCGGGGCGACGACGCCCGCGGCATCGCCCGCCAGCAGCACGTCGCGGCCGTTGTCCCAGCGCTTGAGCGGCTTCAGCGGCAGGGGCGCGCCCTCCCGGCGGATGGTCTCGGCGCCGTCGAGGCCGGTGGCGACGCGCAGGGCCCGGATCGAGGAGCGCAGGGAGAAGCCTTTCTTCGCGCTGCCGGTGCCGATGCTGGCGGTCTCGCCGTGCGGAAAGATCCAGCTGTAGAAGTCCGGCGAGTGCCGGCCCTGGTAATAGACGTCGCAGCGGGCGGCATCGACGGCGCCGCCCCCCGGCGCGTCGGGGGCCGGCACCCGGACGATCTCGTGATAGGCGAAGACCTGCTTCATCCTGTCGTGGCCCGGCACCTCGGCCCGGCCGACCGGCGAACAGGCCCCGTCGGCGCCGATGACCAGCCGCGCCCGGACCGCGTGACGGGCCTGGGCCTCGCCCTTGCCGGTGGTGAAATGCACCAGCGGCGGCCCGTCATCCGGCCGGCTCATCGTCTCGTAGGCCGCCTCGCGCAGGTCGGCGCCGGCCTCCTCGGCGCGGGCACGCAGCCACGGGTCGAAATGCTGGCGGTCGACCATGCCGACGAAGCCCTCGCCCACCGGCATGTCCACGGCCTTGCCACTCGGCGCCACCATCCGGGCGGAGCGGATCTTGGCCACCAGCAGCGCGTCGGGAATCGCGAAGTCGCGGATCAGCCGGGGCGGGATCGCGCCGCCGCAGGGCTTGATCCGCCCGGGCTTGTCCAGCAGCAGCACCGCGTGCCCGGCCCGGGCCAGCTCGGTGGCCGCCGTCGCCCCCGCGGGGCCCCCGCCGACCACGACGACGTCGTAGGGGGCGTCATCATTCAACCGAGCCATCGCGTCACCTCGCGCCGAGGATGGGATTGAGCGGGATCGCGCCCCGGCCCGCGGCCCGGACGGGCTCGAGCCGCAGGGCCAGCACCACCGCGACGAGGAACAGCACCCCCTCGGCGGCGAAGACGGAGGCGTAGGCCTGGACCGGCTGGGCCGTGAAGAGCCGCACCAGATCCACCGCGGCCGCGCCCAGGAATCCGCCGGCCCCGAACGCGATGCCCTGGGCCGCGCCCCAGACGCCCATGCGGGTGCCGCGCTCCCGTGCGTCGCCGCGGCCGGCGAGCGCCATCATCGACCCGATGGCGGCGACCGCGTAGGCGCCGTTGGCGACCCCCAGCGCGAACACCACCGGGCGCAGGGGCAGGACGTCGCCGCCGGCGGCGAGCGCGAACAGGGCGGCGGCCGAGCCGGCGCAGCCGAGCGCGATCCAGAGCCGCAGGGAGGCCAGCGCGGTGCCGCGCGCCGCCAGCGTGACGCCGGCCACCAGCAGCATCCCGGCGAGCACGCCGCCGTGCTGGAGCCCGGCGAGCTTGGTGGTGGCCCCCGGGCTCATGGCGAAGACCAGCCCGGCATAGGGCTCCAGGATCAGCTCCTGGGCGCTGTAGGCCAGCATCGAGACGAACACGAAGATCGTGAAGGTCCGCGCCACCGGATCGGCAAGCACCTGGACCAGCACCGTGAAGAACGGTTTTTTGGCCGCCGCGGGCTCGGGCGCCCGGGCGGGCAGGCGTCGCTCGACCCCGATCAGCGCCAGCACCGCGACGCAGAACGCGATCGCCGAGACCGTGCCCGACACGGCGACCAGCCGCAGGCCGGAGAACGGATCCAAAAAGTGCCCGGCGAGCGGCGCCGTCAAGGCGAAGCCCAGGATCATCATCACCCACACGATGGTGGCCGCCGCCCCGCGCCGGGCCGGCGCGACGCCCCCCGAGAGCAGGACGAGCAAGGAGGTCCCGGCGGCCCCGGCCCCGATCCCGACGCACAGGAACGACAGCGCGGCCAGCGCGAGGCCGAGCACGAGGTCGGTGGCGGCGAGCGCCGTGCCGCAGGCCGCCCCGAACCCGCCAAGGCAGAGCGCGGCCATGCCGCCGACGATCCAGGGGGTCCGGGTCCCGCTCCGGTCGGAGCCGTAGCCCCAGCGCGGGCGCAGAACCTGCGCGGCGTAGTGCAGGGCGACCAGAAAGCCCGGCACCAGGGCGGGGAGCGCCAGCTCCACCACCATCACCCGGTTCAGCGTCGCGGTCATCAGCACGACGACGCTGCCCAGGGCGGTCTGGACCAGGCCGAGGCGGACGATCTGGGGCCAGCCCAGGCCGTCTTCGGGCGCCGCGCCGCTTTTCCCTCCCCCCTCTGCGGGGGAGGGTACCCTGCGCAGCAGGGGGGGAGAGGGGAGCGCCGCAGCCTGTGACGTCGCGACAGGCGCGAAACCCTGAATCGTCGCGCTGCCCCTCTCCCGACCCTCGCTGACGCGAGGCCCACCCTCCCCCGCAGAGGGGGGAGGGAGAGGCGCGTGGTTCGGCCCGGTGCCCCCATCGAGCGCCGAGACCGCGACGCCCCCCCTCTCCCGCACGGGAGAGGGGGCCAGCGCTGCATCCGGCCTTGGATCAGAAGAGGAAGCTGCGATCGAATCCGAACCACGCATCACGCCCCTCCCACCAGAGGCCGCAGCGCGAAGGCGGCGACCAGCATGCCGAGCACGTAGAGGGTCGTGCCGGTGCCGTTGTACCAGGCCGCCCGCTCGCGCGGGCTCTTCAGGAACCGGACCATCAGGGCGAGCTGCCCGGCGAGCAACGCCGCCACCAGGGCGGCGTGGGCCTCGCGCTCCCAGGCGACCAGCAGCCCGATCACCACCACCTGCGGCACCGCCATGACCAGGCAGGCGAAGCGGGCGGCCCGGTCCGAGCCCATCTGCACCGGCAGGGACCTCAGCCCCATGCGCCGGTCGCCCTCCACGGACTTGAAGTCGTTGAGCGTCATGATCCCGTGGGCGCCGATGGAATACAGCAGGGCGACCAGCAGCACCCGCCGGTCGGGCAGGGCGGCGGCCATCACGGCGGCCCCGGTGAACCAGGGCAGGCCCTCGTAGCAGAGCCCCACCGCGGCATTCCCCCACCACCCGTTTTTTTTGAGACGCAGGGGCGGCGCGGAATAAATCCAGGCCAGGACCAGGCCGAACAGGGCGGCCCCGAGGATCCAGGGCCCCAAAGCCGCCGCGACCAGCAGCGACAGCAGGGTCCAGCCCAATGCCAGGTAGAGGCCCCAGCGGCCCGGGATGCGCCCGGACGGGATCGGCCGGTTCGGCTCGTTGATCGCATCGACGTGCCGGTCGAACCAGTCGTTCGTCGCCTGGCTCGTCGCGCAGACCAGCGGCCCGGCGAGCACGATTCCCGCGGCGATCACCGGCCACTGCCCGTGGGCCGGCTGCCCGGACGAGATCACCCCGCAGGCGAACGCCCACATCGGCGCGAACCAGGTGAGGGGCTTGAGTAGCTCGACGACTGCGCTCGGTGCGGGCGTGGCGGCCATGGACGCAGGCTACCGGGGCCGCCGAGCGTGTCAAGCTGGATTTACACTTGGCGAAAACGTGTCGCGCCGGCTTGGCGAACGAGGTCCGCCGAAGTTTACGAATACAAAATCCATTATCAGTCTATCCCGAACACGAAGGCGCGATCAGCGACCGCTCGGCTGTGCGCGGGAACGGGTCGATCCGGGCCGATGCGGGCCAGCCTTCGTGAACTCCGCGAAGTCTGACGATGCCAATTCTTCGTGAATCCCGCACGCTCACGAGGCGCCAGACGCGGCAGCGCGCAGTCTGGCGGCCCGTGAACAAGCCGGGGCCCCGCATCCGGCATCGACCGCAGCGGATGGACCGACCGCGCCCTGAACGAAAAACAGCCCCGGGCTTGCGCCACGAGGCTGGAAGGTTGCCCCTCACTTTATTGCAGCGTGGCTGAAGCACAGGGCGCCACCTGAAGACACCCGCGCCGACGGATCGAGGGGAATGGACGTCGGCGCGGGCGGTGCCGGCTCGTCGCCGACAACTCGATTTTGCACAATCGATCCCGGAATGCACGGCGGAAAACCACGCAGACACAGAGATAATTCTCAGTCGTCGATCAAATTTTCGTCAGGCTTCGCCCTGCGATACTGCAACGAATTGAATACAAGATCACATATTCCGGCATGGCCTCGGAAGAGCGCTGCGAATGCTACCTGTGATCTGCAACAATCCCACGATTCTCGCCCCATGATTCATACGAGCCCGCCATGTCCTTGCCGGCCCGGGATGCCGGAGCCGATCATCGAACCTGGCGCGCTTCCCCGGGGGCTCGAAAAGACGTGTCGTGCAAAGGACTTGCATCGATGCGCGGGGGCATCCGTGTGGGCTAACGCGTCCCCACATCGCCTTCGAGCGAGGCTCGTCCGGCTCTCCTCCCCCCTGGCAACCGACGGACTATGCCCTCCGGACGATTCATCCCCTGAGGATCGATACCTCAGGCCTCAAGACCCGCGCCGTCATTCCGGGGCGCCGGAGGCGAGCCCGGAACCCAGAACCGCCGTCGGTGCAAGAGCTTGACACGTCGGCGTCCCTGGATCCCGGGCTCCGCTGCGCGGCCCCGGGATGACGGGCCGCGGCTGCATCGGTCCAGCCGCCGCTCGAAGATGAAATCCGGTACGCAGCGCAGGAAGCGCAGGCGTAACAGCCCGGATCGCAGGCACCGCTACGAGACTGTGCCGGGCACGCGGGTCGACCTGGAGTTGAGCCGGCCCAGGCTTTCCGCCAGCCCGGACGCGGCGTCGGACACGGCACCCGCCACGGCGGCGAAGCCGCGTGCCCGCAGCGCCTCCGTAAGGTCGGCCAGGGCGGCTTCGAGCTGGCGGGTCAGGACATGCTCGCCGAGGCTCGACAGCGCCCGGCTGGCGACGTCGGCGAGCCGGGCCGCGGTGGCCGGATCGACATGGCGCAGCAGGATCGCCACGCTGGTGAGGGCTTCGGCAAGCGTCTGGGACTGCATCGATTCCGAGGCCACCAGGATCACGGCCTCCAGGGCGTCGGTGGCCGCGATCGGGGCGGCATCGCCATACACGATGCCGGATCGCGCATCCTCGCCCGTTGCGGTCGCGCCGTCGCCCCAGTGCGCGATGATGTCCCGCAGGGCCTGGATGACCGAGAGCCCCGGGCTGGGATTCGACTTCGACGTGGACACCGAGGTCCACGCAATGGTGGCGAGCTGGTGCAGACCGTAGGTGGCATCGTTCCGGAGGTCGCGCCCGTCATCGTAGGACAGCGCCTTTAGCGCCTCCCCGACGACGGCCTCGCGCGCCGCCGCTTCGAGCGGCGCGCCGGGCCGGCCGCGCAGCCGGAACAGCGGATCGTGCAGGGCCCGGTAGGTCCCGACCGCGATCTCGAACTCGATCTCCACGGCTCCGCCTGCATGCCGGTCCAGGGCCGCCTGGATCCGTTCGAGGTCGAGGTCGACGACGTAGCCGCACTCGCGGGAGCGGATCACGGCGACGACCGGCCAATCGCCCCGGGCGGTCCTGCGCGTCGCGGCGAGCCGGCGCAGATCGGTCGCCCTGGCCTCCAGCACGCGGCCGTGGATGAACTGGATGATCTTGGCGGGCCGCATCTGGTCGATCGTGTTGTAGATCATCACGATGATCAGGCAGAGCGCCGAAGTGGTCAGCACCAAGGCCAGGGATGTACCGAACACCGGCCGGTGAAAGCCTGTATTGGTCACGAGGGTCATCAGGACGAAGACCGACAGGCCGACGAAATACCCGAAGTAGAACTGGTTGGTGCGCCGGGCCATGAACTGGTCGGTCACCTGGGCGGTGAGCGCGGCCGCGCCCTGCTGCACGGCGATGAGCAGAAGGGAGAAGGTGATCGACGTCACCGTGATGATGCTCGACGCCACGGTGGTCAGCAGGCTGCCCAGGGCGGCACTGTCGCCCAGCAGGTCGCCGAGCCACCGGAACCCCGCCGGCGCCTGCCCGGCGGACCACGACCGGTCGGCGAGATAGATCAGGGCGTTCAATCCCACGAAGCCGAGCACGGTGGCGAGCGGCAGGGCGAGGAATTGCCGGAACGACCGCTTCACGGCGTTGAGGAACCGGTTCGGCAGCGACGTGATGGTGGCCATGCTCGACGTTCGCTGTCGCGCGGCGTGCGCTCGGGATGCGTATGGCACGGATGCGGGGGGACCGTCCGCCCTCGGGGTGATGCGGATCGGACGGCTCGCGGCCGTTCACGCACCGGCTGTGGGAGAAGGCGACAACCCCTATCCCGTGCCGGGTTGCAGATTTACGGAACGTGGTCCGGATCGTTCATGGCGGCCGGAGACGGCGCATCGCAACCGACAGGCGCTCTCCCTCCCCCAATGCGGCCTCCGGGCTGGAGAGCTTGGAATTCCGATCTCTGCTCGGGGCGGAAGGCCCGGTCTTCATCGGATGTCGGCTTGACCGGTACAGCCACGCACCGTCATCCCGGGGCCGCGCAGCGGAGCCCGGGATCCAGAGACGCAGACGTACCAACCTCTTGCATCGACAGCGTTTCTGGGCTTCGGGCTCGCCTGCGGCGCCTCGGACTGACGGCGCGGGCTATCACAGATGGGGGATCAAACCCTGGGAGATGGATCTTCCGACCTGTCTAACCCACGGCGCAGAGGGGGAGGGAGACGCGCCCGGGTCCGGTCATCGCCCTCATCCCGTGTGAAGCGCCACCCCTATCCGGCGGAGTAAACCGTTGTCTTGTCTGTGCTTTCAGCCAAGCCCGCTGGACGCAGCCGTCAGCCGCGCCTTCCCCACGTCAAAAAGAATCACGCGTCCTCGGCCGGCGAGTCGAGGTCGCCGACGCCGTAGCGACGCATCTTGGCGTAGAGGCCCTGGCGGCTGAGGCCGAGCATCTCGGCCGCGGAGGCGCGGTTGTCCCGGGTGATCCGCAGGGCCGCCTCGATGCACAGCTTCTCGATCAGGTCGGTGGTCTCGCGGACCAGGGTCTTCATCGAGACCCGGCCGACCAGCTCGGCCATCTGCTCCACCGAGCGCGGCACGTCGCGGCTGCCGGCGAGCCGCCCCTCCGGGATCCGACGCGGGGCGGAGCGGATCGCGAAGCCGAGGCACGGGCGGGACCCGGGCACCGAGACGGCGGCGACCTCGACATCCTCGACGCCGCCATAGGTGCCGCGGATCACGGTGGCGAAGCGGCGCACGGAGCCGTGGTCCACCAGGCTGGCGAACAGGGCCTGCGCCTCGGTATCCTCGCGGCCGAGCCACTGGTCGAGGGTGCGGCCCCGGGCCTGGCTCTCGGTGGCAAGCTGCGCCAGCTCCAGGAAGGCGGCGTTGGCCATCAGGACCCGGCGGGCCGAATCGGTGACCACGAAGCCCTCGGGCATCGCCTCGATCACCGCGCGGGTCGGCGCCTCCTGGTCGGAGCCGACCTCGGCGGCGGCCGAATCGGCCACGATCCGCATCAGCGCGCTCGGGCCCCCCTCGCCGCGGAACAGCGACACCGAGACCGTGACCTCGCCGCGCCCGTGCGGCAGCGCGGCGCGCAACTCGCCGGCCTGCCCGGTCGCCCGCAGGGCGGCGAACTGCGCCTCCAGGGAGCGGGCGCTGCCCGCCTCGAACAGGTCGACCGCGTCCTGGCCGGCCAGCCGCTTGGCCGGGCGGCCGAGCAGGCGCGCGGCGGCGGGGTTCGCCTCGATCACCCGGCGGGTGCCGGCATCGAGCACCAGCACCGGCTCGCCGGAGATCTGGAACAGCAGCCGGTACCGGGTCTCGGCGGCGCGCAGGCGGTCGTAGTCGCGCTCCAGGGCCTGCTGGGCGTCGGTCAGCCGGCGCTGGAGCGCGGCCACCGCCCGCATGTCCCGGCCGAGGATCAGGATCGGGCCGCCCTCCACCGAACGCAGGGAGGCGTAGCGGATCGGCAGGTCGACGCCGCTGGGGGAGGGGTGGTTGATCTGCCGCCAGCGGGTGATGCCGCCGGTCTGGGCGTCGCGCAGCAGCGCGTCGACCTTCGGCCGGCTCTCGATCGTCACGGTGTCGATCCAGCGCCGCCCGAGCCAGCCGGGGATGTTCTCGGCGTCGAGGTCGGCCGCCGCCGTGGCATCCCGAATCACCCCGTCGGCATCCACCACCAGGGACAGGTCGGCCGATGCCGCGACGAGACGTCCGACCGCCTCTCCGTCGAGGTGGCCGGCCACCTGGAGCAGCGCCTGGGGCGGCGGCTGCGGGGTGGGGTGAGGCTGGGGCGTCACGATCACCATTACGTGAGAGTTGAAAATTTTGCCCCTTTCAGCAGGCCATGGCCCGTCTGTCCAGCAAGGCTTCTGCGGTTGCCGGCGCCAAGCAGCCGTCCGGAGCGCACGCATCCGCCCCGACGATGCCCGCCTCACCGCCGTAGCGCGCGAAATACGGGCCGCCGACGATGATCCGGACATCCGGATTGCAGGAGGCCTTCCGGACATCCGTCACGGTGCCGGACAGCGCCGGCAGGAACACGTCGCAGGACAGGGACAGGCCGACCACGTCGAACCACTCCGCGCGCAGCAGGGTCAGGGGATCGACCCCGGGGCCGGGGACCGCCGTGGTCACGTCCCAGCCGGCCTCGCGGAAGAAGCTCGCGACGATCGACAGGCCGAAATGGTGGGTCTCGCCCGGGCAGGGCAGCAGCAGCACGCTGCGGCCGTTGGCCGGCACGGTCTCGTCCTCGAGCTGGGCGCAGAGGCGCCGGCTCACCGCCTGCAGCCGGCCGAGCCCCTCGGTCACGGCCAGGAAATCGCAGGCGTCCTCCTCCCAGAGTTCCCCGAGATGGCGCGCCGCCGGGGCGAGCAGGTCGAGCAGCAGGCGCGGCAGCGGCAGCCCGCCCTCGCGCAGAGACGCGACCTGGCCGTCCAGGTCGATCGGCCCGGGGGCCAGCAGCAGGGCGCTGAAGGCCGCGATCTCCTGCGGGCTGGGCGCCCGGTCGCTCTGGGCCCGGCGCCCAACCGGCCGGTGGGCCATCATCAGGCGGGGCAGGATCTCCGCCTCGACCAGGCGGGCCAGCGCGTCCGGCACCGCCTTGTCGTCGGAGGAGGGGCGCGGGATGGCTTGGTGGCGCACCCGCGGCCCGTCGCCGTAGGCCGACAGGCCATCGCCGATCGCGCCGCAACCGCCAGCGATCGGACCCGGATCCAGACGCTCGCCGAAATGCCTCCAGTCTCCCATAGGCATCCCTCCCAGAAGCGGCCCCGGCCCAGGTGGGCCGGCGGTTCCGCAAGCGCGTCGAGTGCGGCGTTGCCCGCCGATCTTCTCAAGTCTTCGTCGTCGCAGATCCTCGAATCGAACCAGCCAAGCCACGGAAGGCATCGACCAGCGTTCGGAACGATACCTGAGCCGTCGATCTTGGCAATGACTTGGAACAAAGAAAATATATCAAACTCGATGTCACCCGAACGAAGCGTCAAGCGCACTTGACACTTTTGGTGCCTGGGCCCTAGCCTCTGCCCACGACGACACCCGACGGGCGTCGCCGAGCACAGGGGAGCGGATGCATGGGTCCCGGGGACCGGCCATCACGACCGCTCTACACGTCCGCCCAGCGGCAGAGGCGCGACGCCTCGCCCTGGACGCTGGTGCAAGGACTGCTCGCCCCGCTACAATTCCTGATTTTCCTGATGAGTCTGGCCCTGGTGCTGCGGGCGCTCGCCACTGGGCAAGGCCTGCTCGCCGCTCAGATCTCGGTCGTGGCCAAGACTGTGGCGCTCTACGCAATCATGGTGACAGGCTCGATCTGGGAAAAGGTCGTGTTCGACCGCTGGTTGTTCGCGCCGGCCTTCTTCTGGGAGGATGTGGTCAGCATGCTGGTGCTGGCGCTCCACACTGCCTACCTCGCCGCGTTGGTCACTGGCGCGCTGGCTGAGCGGGCCCTGCTGATCCTCGCTCTGGCGGCCTACGCCACCTACGTGATCAACGCCGGTCAGTTTCTGCTCAAGCTCCGGGCCGCCCGCCTGGAGAGCACCGGCGCCGGTGGGCCGCATCTGGCGGAGGCGCTGTCGTGAACGCGCCCGTCCAGCCCCCCGTCACTGCAACGTCGGCCGCCTGCGGCAGCATCGACCTCCATCAGGAGCACGGCCAGCGCGCGGTGTTCTGCGGGCTCACCGGCATCGTCTGGCTGCACCGGAAGATCCAGGATGCGTTCTTTCTGGTCGTCGGCTCGCGCACCTGTGCCCACCTGATCCAGTCGGCCGCCGGGGTGATGATCTTCGCAGAGCCGCGCTTTGCTACCGCGATCATCGACGAGCGCGACCTCGCCGGCATCGCCGACGCCAACGAAGAGCTCGACCGGGTCGTCACCCGGCTGATCGAGCGCCGTCCGGACATCAAGCTGCTGTTCCTGGTGGGCTCCTGCCCGTCCGAGGTGATCAAGCTCGACCTGTCCCGGGCGGCCCAGCGCCTGTCGAGACACCTCGCACCGGTGCGGGTGCTGAACTATTCCGGCTCCGGCATCGAGACGACCTTCACGCAGGGAGAGGATGCGTGCCTGGCCGCCCTCGTGCCGGAGCTGCCCCGGTCATCCTCCGAAGCGGAGCCCTCGCTCCTGATCGTCGGCGCGCTGGCCGACGTGGTCGAGGACCAGTTCGTCCGGATGTTCTCTGCGATGGGGATCACGGACGTCCGGTTCCTCCCGGCCCGCCGCGCCGGGGCCATGCCGGCGGTCGGGCGGAACACCCGCTACCTGCTGGCCCAGCCGTTCCTGGCCGACACCGCCCGGGCCCTCGACGAGCGCGGCGCGCACCGCCTCGCCGCTCCGTTCCCGCTCGGCGCCGAGGGCACCACCGGCTGGCTGCAGGCGGCCGCCGAGGCGTTCGGCGTCACCGACGAATCCTTCGCGGCTGCGACCGCGGCCGGTCGCGCCAGGGCTCAGACCGCGCTTGCTGCCCACCGTGTGAGCCTCACCGGCAAGCGGGTGTTCTTCTTCCCCGATTCCCAGCTCGAAGTGCCGCTCGCGCGCTTCCTCGCCCGCGAACTCGGTGCGGAACTCGTCGAGGTCGGGACCCCATACCTGCACCGGGCGCATCTGGCGGCCGAGATCGAGATGCTGCCGGCGGGAACCCGCGTGACCGAGGGCCAGAGCCTCGACGACCAGATGGACCGCTGCCGGGCGACGCGTCCGGACCTCACGGTCTGCGGCCTTGGTCTCGCCAACCCGCTGGAGGCTGAGGGGCTGTCGACCAAGTGGTCGATCGAGCTGCTGTTCACGCCCGTGCAGGGCTACGAGCAGGCCGGCGACCTCGCCGAATTGTTCGCGCGTCCGCTCCGGCGTCGCGCGCTGCTGGAGGTGTAGCGCGATGCAGCTCACCCTCTGGACCTACGAAGGCCCCCCGCATATCGGCGCGATGCGCATCGCCACCGCGATGACCGGACTTCACTACGTGTTGCACGCGCCGCAGGGGGACACCTACGCAGACCTGCTGTTCACGATGATCGAGCGGCGCGATGCCCGTCCGCCCGTCACCTACACGACTTTCCGGGCTCAGGATCTCGGCCGCGACACCGCCGAGCTGTTCAAGACCTCGGTCGCCGCCGCCTACGCCCGCTTCCAGCCGCAGGCGATGATCGTCGGCGCCTCCTGCACCGCCGAGCTGATCCAGGACGATCCGGGCGGGCTGGCCAAGGCCCTCAACCTGCCGATCCCGGTGATCCCGCTGGAGCTGCCGGCCTATCAGAAAAAAGAAAACTGGGGGGCGTCCGAGACCTTCTATCGGTTGGTCCGGGCGCTCGCCGGAGCGCCCGGACCGCGTCCCGCGCGGGAGCCGGGCCGGCATCCGCTCTGCAACATCCTCGGCCCGACGGCGCTCGGCTTTCGCCACCGCGACGACCTGATCGAGATCCGCAGGCTGCTTGATACGCTCGGGGTCGACGTCAACGTGGTGGCGCCGCTGGGTGCCAGCCCGGCCGACCTCGGTCGCCTCAAGGATGCCGACTTCAACGTCGTGCTCTACCCGGAGACCGCCCGCAGCGCGGCCGAGTATCTCAAGAAGAGCTTCGGGCAGCCGTTCACCCGTGAGGTGCCGCTCGGCGTCGGCGCCACGCGCCGCTTCGTCGCCGAGATCGCGGGCCTCGCCGGCCTCGATCCGGCACCGCTCCTCGAGGGCCCTGGCTCGCGGCTCCCGTGGTACTCGCGTTCTGTCGATTCGACCTACCTGACCGGCAAGCGCGTCTTCGTATTCGGCGACGCCACGCACGCGATCGGCATCGCCAGGATGGCGGCACGGGAGCTGGGCTTCACCGTCGTCGGCCTCGGGACCTACAGCCGCGAATTCGCCCGCGAAGTTCGGGCCGAGGCCGCCGAGCACGGCATCGAGGCGCTGATCACCGACGATTATCTCGACGTCGAGGCTGCGATCCGCGCCGCCGCCCCCGAGTTGGTCCTCGGAACCCAGATGGAGCGCCACGTCGCCAAGCGGCTCGGCATCCCCTGCGCGGTGATCTCCGCCCCGATCCACGTCCAGGATTTCCCGGCACGCTACGCTCCGCAGATGGGTTTCGAGGGCTCCAACGTCCTGTTCGACACCCTGGTCCATCCGTTGATGATGGGCCTGGAGGAGCACCTGCTCGGTATGTTCCGGGAGGATCCCGAATTCCACGACGGCGTCGGGCCCTCGCATCTCGGCGGCAACGCCCTCGCGGTCTCCGCGCCGCAGGAATCCGAAGCGGCCGATCCGGCACCGGCAGCGACTGCCGCGATCCTCCTGGACGAAGACGTCGTGATCACGGCCGCGCCCTGGGCGCCCGAGGCCGAGAAAGAGCTGAAGAAAATCCCGTTCTTCGTGCGCGGTAAGGCGCGCAGCAACACGGAGAAATTCGCCCGTGAGCGGCGGCTGCCGCTCATCACCCTCGAAACCCTCTACGACGCCAAGGCGCATTATGGCCGCTAGAGCGCTCACCGCCGGCCTGGCGGCCGGCTCGGCCAAGGCGGACGCATCCAAGCGCCGGCCGCCGATTCGGGTCGTCATCGTCACACTCGACAACCACCTCGCGAGCGCGGTGGAGCGGGCGCGTCTGCGCCTGCGGTCCGAGATGCCGGGTCTGGTGCTCGACTTCCACGCGGCGGCCGAGTGGGACAACGATCCTGCCTCGCTCGACGCCTGCCGCAGCGACATCGCGCAGGCCGACATCGTGCTCTCCGCGATGCTGTTCATGGACGAGCATGTCCGGGCGATCCTGCCGGCGCTCGCGGCGCGGCGTGACGCTTGCGACGCGATGGTCGGGTGCCTGTCCGCCGGCGAGGTGGTGAAGACGACCAAGCTCGGCCGCTTCGACATGAGCGGCAACAAGCGCAGCGCCCTCGACTTTCTGAAGAAGCTGCGCGGCAAGCCGGGCCAGCAGGGCAATGCCGGCCGGCAGATGGCGCTTGTGCGCAAACTGCCGAAGATCCTGCGCTTCATCCCGGGCTCGGCGCAGGATGTGCGCGCCTATTTTCTCACCCTGCAATACTGGCTCGCCGGCTCGGATGAGAACGTCGCGGCGCTGGTCCGCTTCCTGGTACACCGCTACGCCGCCGGTGCCCGCGCGGCGTGGCGCGACGGACCGGCCGCGCCGGCCCCACTCGACTATCCTGAAACCGGCCTCTACCACCCTCGCTTGGCCGGCCGGATCGGCCAGGACCCATCCCGGCTGCCCCGCGGCGCCGACGCGAAAGGCCGCGTCGGGCTGCTGCTGATGCGCAGCTACGTGCTGGCCGGCAACACCGCCCATTACGATGGTGTGATCGCCGCCCTCGAAGCCCGGGGCCTCGACGTGGTTCCCGCCTTCGCCAGCGGCCTCGACAACCGTCCGGCCGTGGACGCCTTCTTCATGCAGGACGGCCGCGCCCGCATCGACGCGCTGGTGTCGCTCACCGGGTTCTCGCTAGTCGGCGGCCCGGCCTACAACGACGCCGCCGCCGCCGAGGCGATGCTGGCCCGGCTGGACGTACCCTACATCGCCGCGCAGGCTTTGGAGTTCCAGACGATCGAGCAATGGGAGGCGGGCGAGCGTGGCCTGTCGCCCGTGGAGGCGACCATGATGGTCGCGATCCCCGAACTCGACGGCGCCACCGCCCCGATGGTGTTCGGCGGCCGCTCGTCGGCCTCCGGCAGCGACAACGCCCGGGACATGCGCGCCCATCCGGAGCGGGTCGCCCGCCTCGCCGAGCGTGTCCGGAGCCTCGTTTCTCTGCGCCGCACTCCGAAGGCCGAGCGCAAGCTCGCCGTGGTGCTGTTCAACTTCCCGCCGAATGCCGGCGCCACCGGCACGGCGGCGTTCCTGTCGGTCTACGCTTCGCTGCTCAACACCCTGAAGGGCTTGGCGGCGGAGGGCTACACCGTGGATGTCCCGGAGACCGTCGATGCCCTGCGCGACGGGATCCTCGAGGGTAACGCCAAGCGCTACGGGACCCAGGCCAACGTCCACGCCCGCATCCCGGCCGAGAACCACCTGCGCCGGGAGACATATCTGGCCGAGATCGAGGCCCAGTGGGGCCCGGCACCCGGTCGCCACCAGACCAACGGCGCCGACCTGTTCGTGCTGGGCGCCCGGTTCGGAAACGTCTTCGTCGGCGTACAGCCGGCCTTCGGCTACGAGGGCGACCCGATGCGGCTGCTGTTCGAGCGCGGCTTCGCGCCGACCCACGCGTTCTCGGCCTTCTACCGCTACCTGCGCGAGGATTTCGCCGCCGACGCCGTGCTGCATTTCGGCACCCACGGGGCGCTCGAGTTCATGCCCGGCAAGCAGACCGGACTGTCCGAGGCCTGCTGGCCGGAGCGGATGATCGGGGCACTGCCAAACATCTACCTCTATGCCGCCAACAACCCTTCTGAAGGGACCCTGGCCAAGCGCCGCTCGGCCGCGACATTGGTGAGCTACCTGACCCCGAGCCTGGCCACCGCCGGGTTGTACCGCGGGCTGCTCGACTTGAAGAGCTCGATGGAGCGCTGGCGCGGGCTCGATCTCGAAGCGACGGCCGAGCGTGAGACCCTCGCCCGGATGATCCAGGACCAGGGCGCGGCCCTCGACCTCGTCGCCGCCGAGCCGGCCTGGACCGGCGATCTCGGCGTCCGGGTCGGCAACCTCTGGTCCGCCGTGCAGGAGTTGGAGCAGACCCTGATCCCGCACGGGCTGCATGTGGTCGGCCAAGGCGTCCCGGAGGAGGAGCGGGTCGATCTGCTGCTCGCCCTGGCGGAAGCCTCGCACGGGCTGAAGCCGGACCGTGCCGGCATCGCCGCCCTGGTGGCCGGGGGCGCCATCGAGGATGCCTTCGCGGCCTCCGGGCTGCCCGAGCATCCCGAGACCCGCACCGCGTTCTCTGACCTCGCCAGGACCGAGACCCTGCTGGCGAGGGACCACGAGGTCCCGGCCCTGCTGCGGGCGCTCGATGGCCGCTTCATCCCGCCGGTGGCCGGAGGCGACCTTCTGCGCAACCCCGCGATCCTGCCGACCGGGCGCAACATCCACGGCTTCGACCCGTACCGCTTGCCGTCGACCTTCGCGGTCGCCGACGGCGCCCGGCAGGTCGAGCGCATCCTCGAGCGCTTCGCTGCGGACGGCAAACCCTATCCCGAGAGCGTGGCCTTGGTCCTGTGGGGGACTGATAACCTCAAGAGCGAGGGCGGCCCGATCGCGCAGGCGCTGGCCCTGATCGGCGCGGCCCCGCGCTTCGACGGTTACGGCCGTCTCAGCGGCGCCGCGCTGATCCCGTTAGAGACCCTCGGCCGCCCGCGGATCGACGCGGTCGTCACCCTCTCGGGCATTTTTCGCGACCTTCTGCCCTTGCAGACCAAGCTCCTCGCCGAAGCCTCCTATCTCGCCGCCACCGCCGACGAGCCATTGGAAAAGAATTTCGTCCGGAAGCACGCGCTGGCGATCCAGGCGGAGCAGGGCTGCGACCTGGAAACCGCTGCGCTACGGGTCTTCTCGAACGCCGAGGGCGCCTACGGGGCCAACGTCAACCACTTGGTCGATTCGGGGGCCTGGGACGACGATGCCGAGCTGTGCGAGACGTTCTCGCGCCGCAAGAGCTTCGCGTATGGCCGCACGGGCAAGCCGACGCCGCAGCGGGACCTGATGAAGACGGTGCTGGCCTCCGTCGACATGGCCTACCAGAATCTCGACTCGGTCGAGGTCGGCGTCACCTCGGTGGACCACTACTTCGACGGCCTGGGCGGCATGGGCCGGGCGGTGGCCCGCGCCCGCGGCGAAGCGGTGCCGATCTACATCAGCGACCAGACCCGCGGGGAGGGGCGCGTGCGCTCCCTGGAGGAGCAGGTGGCGCTTGAGACGCGCACCCGCATGCTCAACCCGAAATGGTACGAGGGCCTGCTCGGACACGGCTATGAGGGCGTGCGCCAGATTGAATCCCACCTGACCAACACGGTCGGCTGGTCGGCCACCGCCAACGCGGTCCAGCCCTGGATCTACGAGCGGATCACCGAGACCTACGTGCTCGACCCGGCCATGCGCGAGCGCATGGCTTCCCTCAACCCCACCGCCTCCGCCAAGGTCGCCCAACGGCTGATCGAGGCACACCGGCGCGGCTTCTGGACTCCGAACGCAGAGATGCGGGACGCCCTCGACCGGGCCGAGGAGGAACTGGAAGATCGTCTCGAGGGCGTCACCACAGGAGTCGCCGCATGAACATCGCCATCCGTAATCCGGTCGTTGCCCGGAAGGAAGAAGGCAGCCTCCAGGTCGCCCTCGATCCGGACCTGAAGATCGAGACCGCGAAGGTGTTCGCGGTCTACGGCAAGGGCGGCATCGGCAAGTCCACCACCTCGTCGAACCTGTCGGTGGCGTTCTCGAAGCTCGGCAAGCGGGTGCTGCAGATCGGCTGCGACCCTAAGCACGACTCGACCTTCACGCTGACCAAGCGCCTCGCCCCAACGGTCATCGACGCCCTGGAAGCGGTGAACTTCCACTCGGAGGAGCTGCGCGTCGAGGACTTCGTGGTCGAAGGCTACAACGGCGTGATGTGCGTCGAGGCCGGCGGCCCGCCCGCGGGTACGGGCTGCGGCGGCTACGTGGTCGGCCAGACCGTGAAGCTCCTCAAGGAGCATCACCTGCTCGAGGACACCGACGTCGTCGTGTTCGACGTGCTGGGCGATGTGGTCTGCGGCGGCTTCGCCTCGCCGCTCCAGCATGCCGACCGTGCGCTGATCGTCACCGCCAACGACTTCGACTCGATTTTCGCGATGAACCGGATCGTGGCGGCGATTCACGCCAAGTCCAAGAACTACCCGGTGCGGCTCGGCGGCGTCATCGCCAACCGCTCGGCCAAAACCGACGAGATCGACCGGTTCAACGACGCGGTCGGCCTGAAGCGGCTGGCGCACTTCCCCGATCTCGACGTGGTCCGCCGCTCGCGGCTCAAGAAGTCGACCCTGTTCGAGATGGACTCCTCCCCCGAGCTCGACGCGGTCACGGCCGAGTACATGCGCCTCGCCGAGACGCTCTGGGCCGGCGGGGAGCCCTGCGAAGCCCTGCCGATGAAGGACCGCGACCTGTTCGAATTCCTAGGGTTCGATTGAGATTGGGGTTCGATTGAGATTGGGGTTCGACTGATGGCGGGCGCGAGCTACGACACGAGACGGGGCGAACTGACCACCTATTTCGACCGCACCGCGGTCGAGGCCTGGTCGCGCCTGACCTCCGATGCGCCGGTGAGCCGGATCCGCGCCACCGTGCGGGCCGGCCGGGACGCGATGCGCGGAACGCTGCTCTCTTGGCTGCCCGCCGACATGACCGGCCTGCGCCTGCTCGATGCCGGCTGCGGCACCGGGGCGCTCAGCGTCGAGGCTGCACGGCGCGGCGCCGAAGTGGTCGCCATCGACGTCTCGCCGACCCTCGTCGAGCTCGCACGGGAGCGCCTGCCGGCGATCCCCGGCGCCGGCCGGATCGATTTCCGCGTCGGCGACATGCTCGACCCGGACCTCGGCCGCTTCGACCACGTGGTGGCGATGGATTCGCTGATCCATTACCGCGCCGCCGACATCGTCCGGGCGCTCGCTCTCCTAGGCGCCCGCACCGACGGTTCGGTGCTGTTCACGGTGGCGCCCCGCACTGCGCTGCTGACCCTGATGCACGCGGCCGGGCAGTTCTTTCCCCGCGGCGACCGCTCGCCGGCGATCGTTCCGGTGACGGAGGGCGGGCTCCGGCGGCGCATCTCTTCGGAGCCGGCGCTCGACGGGTTCGCCTGGGCGCGAAGTCACAGGGTCAACAGCGGGTTCTACCTGTCGAACGCGGTGGCGCTGACGCGGACGCGCCCGTCCACGCCTTCCGAACGCGGGGACGCGGCCCGGCCCGGGGCGTCGTCATGAGGACCGCCTCCCGGAAACTCACCCACGCCCTGATGCGCCTCGGCCCGGCGATCCTGCCCTTCGCGGATGCCGCCACCGTCGAGCTGCCGATGGGGCGTCTGCTGCGGCTCGCGCTGTTCCAGGTCACGGTCGGCATGGCGGCGGTGCTGCTGATCGGTACGCTCAACCGGGTGATGATCGTCGAGCTCGGCGTTCCGGCCTGGATCGTCGCCGTGATGCTGGCCCTGCCGCTGATCTTCGCGCCGTTGCGGGCCCTGGTCGGGTTCCGCTCGGACACGCACCGCTCGGTTCTGGGCTGGCGGCGGGTACCGTATATCTGGTTCGGCACCCTGCTCCAGTTCGGCGGCCTGGCGATCATGCCGTTCGCGCTGCTGATCCTGTCCGGCGACACCACCGGCCCGCTCTGGGTCGGGGACGTGGCGGCGGCCTTCGCGTTCCTGCTGGTCGGGGCCGGTCTGCATACCACCCAGACCGTCGGCCTCGCCCTCGCCACCGACCTCGCCCCCGCGCATGCCCGGCCCAAGGTGGTGGCCCTGCTCTGCGTCGCCCTGCTGTTCGGCATGATGGCGAGTGCCCTGCTGTTCGGGCTGTTCCTGGCCCACTTCTCCCCCGTGCGGCTGATCCAGGTGATCCAGGGCGCAGCCCTAGTCACCATCGTGCTGAACGGGATTGCCCTGTGGAAGCAGGAGCCGCGCGACCCGAACCGGAGCCGGACCGCTCCCGCACGGGACTTCCGCTCCTCCTGGCGCGACTATGCCGGGCAAGGTGCCGCGCGGCGGCGCCTCGTGGCGATCGGGCTCGGCACCGCCGGGTTCTCGATGCAGGACATCCTGCTGGAGCCCTATGGCGGCCAGATCCTGCACCTTTCGGTCGGGGCGACCACGGCGTTGACCGCGCTGCTCGCCGCCGGCGGCGGGCTTGGCCTGCTGATCGCCGCCCGCTGGCTCGGGCGCGGCGGCGACCCGTTCCGGGTTTCGGCGGTGGGCGTCGGCATCGGCATCCTGGCGTTCTCGGCGGTGGTCTTTGCGGCGCCGCTGGCTTCGGCCGACCTGTTCGCGGCCGGTGTGAGCCTGATCGGCCTGGGCGGCGGCCTGTTCGCCCACGGCACGCTCACCGCCTCGATGAACCGGGCCGGGCCCGAGGATACCGGGCTGGCGCTCGGCGCCTGGGGCGCCGTGCAGGCGACCGCAGCCGGCCTCTCGATCGCCGCCAGCGGCGTGGTGCGCGACGTCGGCGGCGCCATCGCCCAGTCGGGGGTGCTCGGCGAGGGCATGAACGAGCCCGCGATCGGCTACCTCATCGTCTACCACATCGAGATCGCCCTCCTGTTCGCGGCCCTGATCGCCCTGGGTCCGCTCGTGCGGGAGGACGCGCGTGCAACGGTTCGAGATCGCCTCGGCGGCACCCTTGCCGAACGGACGGCCTGAGACTCGGGGAGGACAACCATGCCAACCGGCGCCATTACGGGTTACGTCGACGTCGCCCAGGTCGTGCTCTACGCCTTCTTCATCTTCTTCGCCGGCTTGGTGTTCTGGCTGCGCCGGGAGGATCGCCGGGAGGGCTACCCGTTGGAGAACGAGATCGTCGGCCGTCGCAAGGCGCCGGACCCGGTCCTGATCCCGCGCTCCAAGGCGTTCCACCTGCCGGGCGGCGAGACCACCTACGCGCCGCAGGCGATGCAGGGCCGCGACGACATCGAGACCGGGATCCCGGCCCGCAAGGTCGAGCCCTGGCCCGGCGCGCCCTACGAGCGGACCGACCACTCGCTCCAGGCGGGCGTCGGCCCCGGTTCCTGGGTCGTCCGCCACGACGTGCACGACAGGACCTGGGACGACGAGAAGCGGATCGTGCCCCTGCGGGTCGCCACCGCCTTCGTCGTCCACGAGGACGGTCCGAACCCGATCGGCATGACCGTGTTCGGCACCGACAACGGGGTGGCGGGCGTGGTCAGCGATGTCTGGATCGACCGCGGCGAATCGCTGATCCGCTACTACGAGGTCGAATTGCCCGCGGGCGGACGCCGGCTGATGCCGTCCGCGTTCTGCAGGGCCGGCGGCTTCACCAAGACGGTGAAGTCCGAAGCCCTGCTCGCCGACCAGTTCGCCGACATCCCGGTGACGCGGGATCCCGACAGCATCACCTTCCTGGAGGAGGAGCGGATCATGGCCTATTTCGGTGCCGGCACGCTCTACGCCACCCCGGCCCGGGCGGAGCCCCTGCTATGAGCGGCGATTTCCTGCCCGAGGGCACTCCGCGCGGGTTGCCGGGCCCGCTTCCTGCGGGCGAGCGCATCCTGTGGCAGGGCGCGCCGACCACCGCGGGGGCACTGGTCCGGATCTATCACGCCCGCCTGGTCGCCGCCTGGTTCGCCGCCTGCGCCCTGGCCTTCGGGCTCAGCGCCGGCTCGCCCGCGGCGGCGCTCTCCACCGTGGGGCCGACGCTGGTGGTCGGCGCGGTCGGATTGGCCCTTCTGCGTCTGTTCGCCTGGCTGACCCACCGCACCACGGTCTACACGATCACCAACCGCCGGGTGGTGCTGCAGGCCGGGATCGCCCTGCCGGTGACCCACAACGTGCCCTTCGCCCAGATCGAGGGTGCGGCGTTGCGTGCCTTCACGGACGGGAGCGGAGACTTGCCGCTCCAGTTGCGGCCGGGCCTCCGCATCGCCTACCTTCAGCTGTGGCCGCATGCCCGGCCCTGGCGTCTCGGCCGGACTCAGCCCATGCTGCGATCCGTGCCTGATGCGGATGCGGTTGCGATGGTCCTGGCGCGGGCGATCGAGGCCCATGCCGAGGCGTCTCAGACGGTACGGCCCATGATCGTCCCGCGTCCGCGGGCGGTCCAAGACAATCCCGGCCGCCTCGTCGCGGCCGAGTAGGGAGAGGCGCGATGGGCGAGCGGGCGGAGAGCGTCGGCCGGGCCAAAAGCTCGGCAGCCGGACCGGCACCGGCTCTGCTGATAATCGGCGCCGGCGCGCTGATGGGCTTCTCCATGCTGGCCGTCCTGATCGGGCGCAGCGAAGGCATCGGCATGATCGCCCTGCCGCCGGCCAAGCCCGTCGAGCGGCTGGAATTCCGCGCCGAGGACCAGGTCGACGGGTCGATCGCCCTGCGTAACGCCGCCGACCGGCACATCGTCGCCTGGATCCGCCCCGGCGAGGACGGCTTTCTGCGCGGGACGCTGCGGGGCCTGGCCCAGGCCCGCCAGCGCGATGGCCTCGGCCAGGAACAGCCGTTCAGCCTGACCCGCTACGACGACGGCCGTCTCTCGCTCGCGGACGACGCCACCGGCCGCCGGGTGCCGCTCGAGGCGTTCGGCCCGACCAATGCCGGCGCCTTCGCCCGGCTGCTCGCCGCCGCCACGACGGAGACCCGCTGATGGGTCTGTTCGGGAGCCGCACCGTCACCGTGCCCTGCACGGTCGAGATCGAGCAGACGCCCGAGAGCCTGCACGCGCACGTGACCCTGGATTCCGGCTTCGAGATCGAGCCCGGCGACGAGGTCCAGGTCCACGACGCGCCGACCTCCGTGCCCTATGGCGAGCGGCTCACCGTCCGCCGCACCGCCACCATCACCCGGGCCGGCCCGCTCGAGCGGGCCTGGACCAAGCTCGTCGCCCATCTCGAACTGACCGAACTCTACGAGGTCAGTTTTTCCGAGAGGAGGAAGCTGTGAACGCTCCTGTCCCGCCGCTCTCCGGCCAGCCGGTCCCGAAAACACCGGTCAACGAATCGACCAAGGCCGCGCAGGAGACGACCTTCCTGAGCCCGCGCTTCTACACCACCGATTTCGTCGAACTCGACCGCACCGATGTCGAGCCCGTGCGCCGGGACTGGGATCTTCTCATCGCCGAGTTGCGCGACGACCCGAATAAGCGCCACTTCACCCGCAACGCCGACTTCGACTGTGACCTGTCGCAGATGGAGCCCGAGCTGCGGAAGGAGTTTCTGGATTTCCTGGTTTCGTCGATCACCGCCGAGTTCTCCGGCTGCGTGCTTTACGCCGAGATGAGGAAGCGCGCCAAGAACAAGGACATCAAGGAGCTGTTCGGCTTCATGAGCCGTGACGAGGCGCGCCACGCCGGCTTCATCAACGACACGCTGAAGGATTTCGGCATCGGCGTGGACCTGGGCTTCCTCACCAAGTCGAAAAAATACACGTTTTTCCGGCCGAAGTTCATCTTCTACGCGACGTACCTGTCCGAAAAGATCGGCTACGCCCGCTACATCACGATCTTCCGCGAGCTGGAGAAGCACCCGGAGCGGCGCATCCATCCGATCTTCAAGTGGTTCGAGTTGTGGTGCAACGACGAGTTCCGCCACGGTGAGGCATTCGCGCTGTTGATGCGCGCCAACCCCAAGCTGACCAGCGGCATCAATCGCTACTGGATCCGGTTCTTCCTGCTGGCGGTCTTCGCCACGATGTACGTACGTGACCATCACCGCCCGGCCTTCCACGCCGCGCTGGGGGTCGATCCAACCGACTACGATTACAGGGTCTTCCGCATCACCTCCGAGATCTCGCGGCAGACCTTCCCGCTGGAGCTCGATCTCGACAACCCGAAGTTCCACGCCGGGCTGGAGACGCTGCTGGCCTGCTCGCGGGCGATCGCGGAAGCCCGGGCTCAGGGCGGCGTCCTGGGCAAGCTGAAGCACGGGGTCCAGGTGCTGCGCGCGGCCGCCACCTTCGTCCGGCTCTATCTCCTGCCGGTGAAGGCGAACGCATTGCCGGCCGACATCCGCCTCCAGCCGGTCTGGTAGAATGGCGACCTACGCCGCGCCGGTGGTCTACGCGCTTCTGCTCTGGTGGTTCTCCACCGGGCTGATCCTGCTGCTCGACCACGCGCCGCGGCGCACGCATCCGTGGAGCATGGCCGGCGCGACCCTGCTGCTTGCCGGCGCCCTGGTGGCGATCCGTACCAGCGCCCAGGATACCAGCGCCGCAGGGGCCTACACGGCCTTCACGGCCGCCCTGGTGGTGTGGGGTTGGCAGGAGATGAGCTACTACATGGGCTTCCTGTCGGGCCCGAAGCCGTTCGCCTGCGCGCCGGGCTTGCGCGGTTTCGACCGGTTTCTGGCTGCGCTCGCCACCAGCCTGTGGCACGAATTCGCCATCGTGATCGGCGGCCTGGCGATCCTGGCGCTGGTCTGGGGCGGGGCCAACACCATCGCGTTATGGACCTACGGCGCGCTGGTGGTGATGAACCTGTCGGCGCGGTTGAACCTGTTCCTCGGTGTGCGCAACCTGCACGCCGAGTTCCTGCCTGATCACCTCGGCTACCTGGCCTGCTACCTGTCGCGCAAGCCGATGAACCTCCTGTTCCCGGTCTCGGTGAGCCTCGGGACCATCGCGGCGGGGCTGCTCGGGCGGGCGGCGCTCGGTCCGGACCTGTTGGCGCACGAACTGATCGGTTTCACCGTGCTGGCGACCCTGATGGCGCTGGCGACGCTCGAACACTGGTTCCTGATGCTGCCGCTGCCCTCGGCCGAATTGTGGCGGTGGAGTCTGCGGGCCCGCGGGCCGGACGGCGCGGCGCGGCCGCGGGACAACGGGTAGACCCGGGCATCACAACGGGAGTTCGCGCGCGCACCAGTTTGGAACTGGTCTCGTGCGAAATCCAACCTCACAGGCGGGGGCAACCCGCGAACCAATCGGGGAGAGGCGACATGGACTACGAGACCTTCTTCGGAGCCGAGATCGCCGGTCTCCACCGCGAAGGGCGCTACCGGGTCTTCACCGATCTCGAGCGCCACGCCGGCAACTTCCCGCACGCCACGCACCACCACCCGGCCGGCACGCGCCCGGTCACGGTCTGGTGCTCGAACGACTATCTCGGCATGGGCCAGCACCCCACGGTCACCGGGGCGATGCACGAGGCGATCGACCGCTGCGGCGCCGGCGCCGGCGGCACCCGCAACATCTCCGGCACCAACCACTATCACGTGCTGCTGGAGCAGGAGCTCGCCGACCTCCACCGCAAGGAGGCGGCCCTGCTGTTCACCTCCGGCTACGTCTCGAACTGGGCGGCGCTCGGGA
Organism: Methylobacterium sp. WL64; assembly: GCF_008039945.1. Classification (NCBI taxonomy): domain Bacteria; kingdom Pseudomonadati; phylum Pseudomonadota; class Alphaproteobacteria; order Hyphomicrobiales; family Methylobacteriaceae; genus Methylobacterium; species Methylobacterium sp. WL64. Next base: position 82,615 of record NZ_VRVA01000009.1, on the reverse strand, counting down.
CCCTGGCGTCGCGCCTGCCGAACTGCGCGGTCTTCTCCGATTCCGAGAACCACGCGTCGATGATCGAGGGCATCCGGTTCTCCCGGGCCGAACGCCACATTTTTCGTCACAACGATCCGGAGGATCTGAACCGGAAGCTCGCCGTGGTCGATCCGGCCCGGCCGAAGCTCATCGCGTTCGAATCCGTGTACTCGATGGACGGCGACATCGCCCCCATCGAAGAAATCTGCGACGTGGCCGAGGCCCATGGGGCGCTCACCTATCTCGACGAGGTCCACGCGGTCGGCCTCTACGGCGCCCGTGGCGGCGGAATCTCGGAGCGCGACGGCGTCGCCCACCGCCTCGATGTGATCGAGGGGACGCTGGGTAAGGCGTTCGGCGTGCACGGCGGCTACATCACCGCCTCGGAGAAGCTGTGCGACTTCGTGCGCAGCTTCGCCTCCGGCTTCATCTTCACCACTTCGCTGCCCCCCGCGGTTGCGGCCGGCGCAGCGGCCTCGATCCGCCATCTCAAGGCCAGCGGCACCGAGCGGGCGCGCCATCAGGAGCGCTGCGCCAAGGTCCGGACCGCCCTGGAGGCCGCCGACATCCCGGTCCTGCCCAACGACAGCCACATCGTGCCGGTGATGGTCTGCGATCCCGTGCTGTGCAAGGCGATCTCCGACACCCTGCTCGACGAGTTCGGCATCTACGTGCAACCGATCAACTACCCGACGGTAGCCCGCGGCACCGAGCGCCTCCGGATCACCCCATCGCCGCTGCACACGGATGCGGATATCGCCAATCTGGTCGGGGCGCTCTCCACGATCTGGGCGCGGATCGGGCTCCGGCAGAAGGCGGCGGAGTAGCGGTTCCCTTCTCCCACCCGCTCCCGCATCCTGAGAGCCCGCGCGAGCGGGCGTCGACGGAGCCCTCAAGCCGGCGACCCGATCCCCGGAGGTCTCGTTCGAGGCCTTCGCTGCGCTTCGGCACCTCAGGATGAGGGGGGTGGATCGGATCCCCCAGCAGCATCGAGTCACCGCGTGCCAACCTTCCCCTTCTCGGCCATCGTCGCGCAGGACGAGATGCGCCAGGCGCTGCTGATCGCCGCGGTGGATCCCTCCATCGGCGGCGTGCTGGTGTTCGGCGACCGGGGCACGGGGAAGTCCACGGCGATTCGGGCGCTGGCCGCCCTGCTGCCGCCGATGCGGGCGGTGGTCGGCTGCCCGTACCGGTGCGACCCCGACAGCCCGGCCGAAGCCTGCCCGCACTGCGCGGCCACGCCGGGCCCGCGCAAGAGTCACAAGACGGCGGTGCCGGTGGTGGACCTGCCGCTCGGCGCCACCGAGGACCGGGTGGTCGGCACCCTCGATCTGGAGCGGGCGCTCGGCGCCGGCGTGAAGGCGTTCGAGCCGGGGCTGCTGGCCCGGGCCAATCGCGGTTTTTTGTATATTGACGAAGTGAACCTCCTCGAGGACCACCTGGTGGATCTCCTCCTCGACGTGGCGGCCTCCGGGATCAACACCGTGGAGCGGGAGGGCCTCAGCTTGCGCCACCCCGCCAAGTTCGTCCTGGTCGGCTCCGGCAACCCGGAAGAGGGGGAGCTGCGCCCGCAGCTGCTCGACCGGTTCGGGCTGGCCTGCGAGGTCGTGACCCCGCGGGACATCGCCACCCGGATCGCGGTGGTGCGCGCCCGCGACGCCTACGAGCGCGACCCCGAGGGGTTCTGTGCCGCCCGCGCCCGGGACGAGGCCGCCATCCGGAAGAAGATCCTGTTGGCCCGGGAACGCCTGCCGGGCCTGACGGTGCCGGATTCGGCGTTGGAGCGCGCCGCTCAGCTCTGCCTGGCGCTCGGCACCGATGGCTTGCGCGGCGAGCTGACCCTGATGCGCACGGCCCGGGCCTTGGCGGCCCTCGACGGCGCCGGTTCGGTCACGGACGACCACATCCGCCGGGTCGCCCCGGCCGCCCTGCGCCATCGCCTGCGACGCAATCCGCTGGACGAATCTGGCTCGACCGCCCGGGTCGAGCGGGCGCTGGCGGAGGTGTTCTCGTGACGGAGCCGCCGTCTCTCCCTCCCCGCGCTACGGGGGAGGGTACCCTGCGCAGCATAGGGGGCCGGGACGAAGTCCCGCGAGAGGGGCAGCGCGTCGGCTCAGAATGCGAGACCCGTCGCGGCTCCTCCGGCAGCGGCGCTCCCCTCTCCCGACCCTCGCTGACGCGAGGGCCATCCTCCCCCGCAGAGGGGGGAGGAAAGGCGAAAACGGCAAAAAAAACCTGGCTCGAAGCCTGCATCGCCGCACGCCTCCTGGCCGCCGACCCGAGCGGATGCGGCGGCGCGGTGGTGCGGGCGGGGCCCGGGCTTGTACGCGACCGCTGGCTCGATGACGTGCGGGTGTTGCTCCCCACAGGCACGCCCTGGCGGAGGCTGCCGCCGGGCATCGGCGACGACGGCCTGCTCGGCGGCCTCGACCTCGCCGCGACGCTCGCGGCCGGCCGGCCGATGGCGCGGACCGGCCTGCTCGCCGAGGCCGATGGCGGGCTGATCGTCGTGCCCATGGCCGAGCGGCTGCCCTCCGGCGTCGCGGCCCGCCTGGCCGCCGCCCTCGACGCGGGTACCGCGTCGGAGCGGCCGGCGCGCTTCGGCCTCGTGCTGCTCGACGAGGGCGAAGGCGACGAGACCGTGGCGGAGTCCCTCGCCGACCGCCTGGCCTTCCGGATCGACCTGAGCGGCGTCGGGCTCGCGGATTGCGATGCCGCTCAAGTCTATCCGGAGTCCGATCCCGGCGCCCCGGAAGCCGACCCGCTCGGCGTACTGTGCCGATTGTCGGAGGCGTTCGGCGTCGCCTCCCTGCGCGGGCCGATCCTGGCCGCCCGGGTGGCCAGGTCCCTGGCAGCCGGGAACCCGGTCGGCGCGGCCGAGCTCACCATGGCGGCTCGCCTGGTCCTGGCGCCGCGGGCCACGCGGCTGCCCATGCCGGAGGACGCGCCACCCGAGGAGGCCGAGGCACCACCTCCGCCCCCGCCCGCGGAAGACCAGGCTGCCGCGGAAGACGCGGCGGATCCCGCCCCCGCCGAGGCGGCCGACGACCGCGTGCTCGATGCGGTGCGCACGGCGATCCCGGCAAACCTCCTGGATCAGTTGCTGGCGGGGGGCGTACGGCTCTCGGCCGCGAAGGCCGGGCGGGTCGGCCAGCCGGCGGCGTCCCGCACCGGGCGGCCGATCGGCAGCCGGCGGGGCGATCCGCGGCGCGGGCGCCTCGACCTGCTGGCGACCCTGCGGGCGGCGGCCCCGTGGCAGACGCTGCGGCGGGCGGAGGGGGAAACCCGCCCGATCGTGGTCCGGCGGGACGACCTGCGGATCCGGATCCTGCGGCAGCGGACCGAGACCACGACGGTGTTCTGCGTCGACGCCTCGGGCTCGGCCGCCCTGGAGCGGCTGGCCGAGGCGAAGGGCGCGGTCGAGCTGCTGCTGGCCGAGGCGTATGTCCGACGCGACCGGGTCGCCCTGGTGGCGTTCCGCGGCAGCGGTGCGGAACTGGTGCTGCCGCCGACCCGCTCGCTCACCCGGGCGAAGCGCGGCCTCTCGGGCCTGCCGGGCGGGGGTGGGACGCCGCTGGCCGCCGGGATCGATGCGGCACTCAACGTGGCGCTCGGCGTGCGCCGGAGCGGAAGCCGACCGGTCATCGTGCTGCTGACTGACGGACGCGCCAACGTGGCACGCTCGGGGGAGGGCGGCCGGGCCCGGGCCGGGGCCGAAGCCCTGCAGGCGGGCCGGGCGCTCCGGGCAGCCGGGTTGCCGGCCCTGGTGATCGATACCGGGGCCCGGGGCGAAGGCGCCCGGGCGGTCGCCGAGGCGATGGCGGCCCGCTATCTCGTGCTGCCGCGGGCCGATGCCGGCCTGCTCAGCGCCGCGGTACGGGCCGCGCTCTGAGCAGAAAGGTTGGGCGAGGCCGAACCCGGTCGAGGATCAGAGGTGGTACCCGGCCCCGAGATCGGCGACGCGCTGGTTGTGGGACATCCAGGCGTTCAGCATCTCGCGGAACAGGCCTCGGAAGCTCCAGCGGCCGTTGGTCGAGCTGGCAAAGTGATGGGTCGAGGAGGTGAAGACGATCATGGCCGGTTCCAACGGTGAGAGATGCGCGGTGCCTGCGTTCGCCCCTTTGATGCTCTCGATGCTGCGTCGCAGCAATCCAGGCTGCGGCAGCGGTGGCATGCGATTTCCGCATGCGTTCTCAGTGCTTTACGAAATATTTCCAACCCAGAACGATAGCGCAGCCATGATCCATATAGCTACCTTTGGTGCGTCGCGGAACGATGGCCGGTGCTGAGGCCCCGCGACGCCGACCGGCCCGATTGGGCAGTCGAGGGCCGGGATTGGCCGCATCGGGACGCGAGCCGCTTCGTTGAGGCGGCGGGCCTGCGCTGGCATGTCCAGGAGTTCGGGCGGCCCGAGGCGCCGGTGCTGCTGCTCCTGCACGGGACCGGGGCGGCCACCCATTCCTGGCGCGGGCTCGCACCGCTCCTGGCCCACGATTACTTCGTCATCGCCCCGGACCTTCCGGGCCACGGCTTCACCGATCCCCTGCCGGACGCCGACCTGTCGCTGCCCGGCATGGCCAGGGCCGTGGCGGGGCTCGTGGGCGTGCTCGGACGCCCGCCCATCGTGGCGGCCGGTCACTCGGCTGGGGCGGCCGTGCTGGCGCGGATGTGCCTGGACGGGTCGATCGCGCCGCGCCTGCTCGCGGCATTTAACGGCGCGCTGGCGCCGTTGCCCGGGGCGGCGAGCCTGCTGTTCCCCGGCATGGCGAGGCTGCTGTTCCTCAACCCGTTCACGCCGAGGATCTTCGCCTGGACGGCGGACCGGTCGGCGGCCAAAAAGCTGATCGAGGGGACGGGCTCGCGGCTCGATCCGCAGGGCGTCGATCTCTACAGGCGCCTGTTCGCCCGGGCCGGGCACGTCCGCGGCGCCCTCGGCATGATGGCGAACTGGGACCTGGCCGGGCTGCACCGGGCGCTGCCGGAGCTCACGACCCGGACCCTGCTGATCGTCGGCGGCGACGACCGGGCGATCCGACCCGACACCGCCTTCTCGGTCCGCGACCGCTTGCCCGACGCCCGCGTCGCGCTGATCCGGGGGCTCGGCCATCTCGCGCACGAGGAGGCTCCCGAGCGGGTCGCCGAGGTGCTGCACGAGGAGGCCCGGGCCGCGGGCATTCTCGGCGTCTGACGGGACTGGCGCCGGGTTTGCGTGGGTCGTAGAGCCAACCGCAAGGTACAGGGCCTGCGGCGAGGCCAAGATGAAGGAGTGGCCGGGACGATGGCGAGACCCGTGATCGGCGTCATCGGAAACGCGCGCCTGCTCGACAACCGGTTCACGGCACAGATTGTCGGCCAGAACAACCTCCGGGCGGTGGCCGAAGTGGCCGGGGCCCTGCCGCTGATGTTCGCCGGCTGCCCCGGGATCACCGATCTCGGCGACCTCCTCGACACGGTCGACGGCATCCTGCTCACCGGCGGCCGCGCCAACGTCCATCCAACCCGGTTCAGCACCGCGGCGGACCCCGCCCACGAGCCCTACGACGAGGCCCGCGACGCGACGGCGCTTCCGCTGATCGAGGCCTGCGTGGCGCGGGGCGTACCACTGTTCGGCATCTGCCGCGGGTTTCAGGAGATGAACGTCGCCTTCGGTGGCAGCCTGCACCCGGAGATCCGCAACCTGCCCGGGCGCCTCAACCACCGGATGCCACGGCTCGAGAACGGCGAGATTCACCCGGACCTCGAAGTGGTGTTCGCCGACCGCCACGCGGTCCGCCTCACCCCGGGCGGCGCCTTCGCGCGGCTGCTCGGGCGCGAGACGATCCGGGTGAACTCCTTGCACGGCCAGGGCATCCTGAAGCCGGGCGCCCGTATCGTGATCGAAGGCATCGCCGAGGACGACACCATCGAGGCGATCCGCATCCATGACGCGCCGGGCTTCGCCCTGGGCGTGCAATGGCACCCGGAGCACGACGCCGCGACCAACCCGATCAACCGGGCGTTGTTTGCGGCGTTCGGGGCTGCGACGGCGCGGAGGCGGGCCTCACGATGAGAGGCGTTGGATAGACCCTGCGACGGCCCACTATCGACACCGCCGATCAGGCCGGCACCCTTCGATATCGCGCTGCTGCGAACGCATTTACTGCAGAAAGCAAATTGACCACACCGCGAAACGCTTTTGTTTTGATCTAGTAACAGCAGAACTGGGCGTCTGGGCGGGATCAGCACGGTCTGGCAGATGGGCAACGCGCTCGGGGACCCTGCGCGGGCGCGTCGGCTACGCCTTCGACCGCACCCTCGTGTACGGCACCGGCGGCTTCGCCTACGCAGGCGAGACCTACCGCGGCGTCTTCCAGACGGCGGCAGCTCGCGCGTCGAGACCGGCTATGCCGTCGGCGGCGGCATCGAGTTCGCCCTGCCCACCGATTCGGCGTTCAATATCTTCCACACCAACGCCGTGACCCTGAGAGGCGAGGCGCTGTACTACGATTTCGGACGCCGCACCGTCCCGGTCGTGGCGGTCGGACCGGGCGTCGGCGCCTACGTGGCGCGCTTCCGGAACGAGGGCGTGCTCGGCCGCTTCGGCTTGAACTACAAGTTCGGCAGCTAAAGCATCGCTCCGGAAGGCGGCCGCCGGCTCGTCGATGGCTTCGCGGTCCGCTCAGGACTGCAAGCGCTCGCCGCCGACAGGGATCCCGGCTCGGTCGAGCGAGGGCCTCGCATCAAGGATCTGGCGCATTCGGCAAAAGGCCGAGTAAGTATGGCCTTCTGTTTCCGTCGGTCGGCCTTTCGTCCTCCGCATCGGCCCTGACGAGCCCGAGCGGCGTTCGCATCCGCGCCTCACGGCCGCTTCGGCACCGGCCGCCGGCAATAGGCGCGCGCCTCCGCGTCCGAGAGGCCGTCCTGGGCCGTCACACATTGATCGAGGGTCAGGCCGATGCTGGCCGCGTAGGTCTGGTTCGGCGACAGGGCCTCGCGGGCGAGACCCGCCAGGTAGACCAGGAACGCGGCCACCGCGACTAGGGTCACGGCCACGATGGCGCGGTTCAGCATCGGTCCCGCTCCCCTCCACGCCAGATGCCCCCGCGGACCATCACGGGAAACCGACCAGCAGTTGCGCCAGCGCGAGCAGCACGAGGCCCGCGCAGATCAGCACGACGGCGGTGCGATCGAGATCAGGCCGGCCCATCGCGGGCCGGCCTAACCCATCGTGCCGGGTACTGGAACCGGTACGATACGCTGGCTTTCTGATGCGCATCGGCTTTTTGCCGAACACCGGTGGCCGCCTTTCAGGATAATGCTCCCGCATCCGCCGTAGAGCGGGCGGCGCCCGGCGCGGAGCTCACTGGAGTACGCCCCACAGGCCCGCGGCCAGGCCGAAGGTGAGCGCCAGCATCGCGGCGCCGAGCAGGGCGCTATCGATCCTGCGTGCGACGCGAGCCTCAGACTGCAACACGATCATGGCGCGCCCTCCCTCGGGCCGGAGAATGGGGAGCGCCTGTTGCTGCTCGATGTCCCCACGTCTCTGTCCCTATCGGCGCGTCGGCGCGGCACAGGAACACCCCGGTCGAGCCATCGTTGGACCCATAACCCAACGCGAGACCCCGCATGACCACAGATCCGCTGCACAAGTATCCCCGTCCGCCGTTCGAGGCGCAGCCGCAGAGCTTTCCGGGCAAGACCAGCCGCATGGCGCCCGAGCCCGATCACGGCGAGGACAGCTACAAGGGCGCGGGCAAGCTCACCGGCAAGGTCGCGCTGATCACCGGTGGCGACAGCGGAATCGGCCGCGCGGTTGCGATCGCCTACGCCCGCGAGGGGGCCGACGTCGCCATCTCGTACCTGCCCGAGGAGCAGGCGGATGCCGAGGCGGTCAGCGGCTGGATCGAGAAGGCGGGTCGGCGCGCGCTGCTGCTGCCGGGCGACCTCAAGGATCCCGCCTACGGCCGCTCGATCGTGGCCCGCACCGCCGAGACCTTCGGACGCCTCGACGTGCTTGTGAACAACGGCGCGTTCCAGCAGCCGAACCAGGGCCTGGACGCCATCGATGACGCCATCTTCGAGGACCATTTCCGCACGAACGTGTTCGGCCCGTTCTACGTGACCAAGGCGGCGCTCGCTCACCTGAAGCCCGGCGCGTCGGTGATCTTCACCTCCTCGGTGAATTCCAAGCATCCGATGCCGTCCCTCATGGCCTATAGTGCGACCAAGGGCGCACTGAGCAACATGGTGCTGAGCCTGTCCCAACTCCTGGCCGAGAAGGGCATCCGGGTGAACGGCGTGCTGCCGGGCCCGATCTGGACGCCGTTCATCCCGTCCGGGATGAGCCAGGATTCGGTGAAATCCTTCGGTAGCCAGGTGCCGTTCGGCCGCCCGGGCCAGCCGGCCGAGCTCGCCTCCGCGTACGTGATGCTGGCCTCCGAGGAGAGCAGCTACACGTCGGGGGCGCTCGTCACCGTGGCCGGCGCGATGCCGGTGTTCTGAGCCGGACCGCTCCCGCTTTCTGCATCCGGGAACACCGCCGGGCTTGCCACCGGGCGGTGTCCCACACCCGCGCGCTTTTCGAGGCTCGCCCGCCCGTGGTATCAACAGGCCTCCTCCTCGATCCACCGGAAGACACCGACCGCGCCCCGAGGCGCGGGGCGCCGGCAGGACACGGGTCAACACGGATCTTGCACACGTGACGGCGGCTGAGACTTGCGGCGCACTTCCGGGATGGCGGTTCTCCGTCGCCCCGATGATGGACTGGACCGATCGCCATTGCCGGGCCTTCCACCGCACCCTCTCGGCGCGGGCGCGGCTCTATACCGAGATGGTGACCACGGGCGCGGTGCTGCATGGCCCGCGCGAACGGCTGCTTGGGTTTTCCGAGCAGGAGCATCCGGTCGCGGTCCAGCTCGGCGGGTCGGATCCGGCCGAGCTGGCGCAGGCGGCGCGGATCGCGGCGGAGTTCGGCTACGCCGAGATCAACCTCAATGTCGGCTGCCCGTCCGATCGGGTGCAGGACGGCCGCTTCGGCGCCTGCCTGATGCGCGAGCCGGCCCTGGTCGGCGACTGCGTGGCAGCCTTGAAGGCAGCCGTGTCGGTTCCCGTGACGGTCAAGTGCCGGATCGGCGTCGACGACCAGGATCCCGAGGCGGCCCTGGATGCGCTCGCCGACGCGGTCGTGGCCGCGGGGGTGGACGGGCTGATCGTCCACGCCCGCAAGGCCTGGCTCCAGGGGCTGTCGCCCAAGGAGAACCGCGACGTGCCGCCCCTCGATTACGGCCGCGCCGCACGGCTGAAGCGGCGGCTCGGCGCCCTGCCGGTGGCGGTCAACGGCGGGCTGCGCGACCTGGATACGGTGCGCGCGCGCCTCGCCGAGGTGGACGGCGCGATGGTCGGGCGCGCCGCCTATACCGAGCCGGCGCTGCTGCTCGGCGTCGATCCGGAGCTGTTCGGCGTGGCCGCGCCCGTCCCAGACGCCTTCGCGGCCATGGCGGCGTTCGAGCCCTACCTGGCTGAGGTCCTGGCCCGGGGCGAGCGTCTGCATGCCGTGACTCGCCACATGCTCGGTCTGTTCAACGGGAGGCCCGGCGCCCGGGCCTTCCGGCGCCACCTCTCGACCCACGGAATGCGGCCCGATGCCGGACTCCAGACCCTGCGGGATGCGGTCGCCCTGGTCTCGCGCGAAGTGCCGGAGGCGCGGGCGGCGTGAGCGGCGCCCCGTCTCAGCGTATCGTGCCGGGCATCTGTACGATGCGCTAGATCACTGATCCGCATTGTCTTTTCCGAAGGCGGCAGCCGGCTCTCGGAACGATGCTTCAGGGCGGGCTCAGGATCAGCCGGTCGCCTCGGACCTCGTAGGCCGACAGGCGCGTCAGGAAGGTCTGGCCCAGCAGGTTGCCGGCCAGCGAGCCCGGCCGCGCCACCATGGCGTTCACCCGGCGCTCGGTGATGGTGCCGATGCGCAGAGAATCCAGCTGGATCGGCGCCGCATACGCGATGCCGTTGGCCGTGGACACCCGGGCGGTGAAGTCGGCCGCCGCCGGGGTGAGACCCAGGGCGGCGGCATTCTCGGCGGTCAGCACCACGCTGCTCGCGCCGGTGTCGAACAGGAACGGCTGCACGCGGCCGTTGACCTCGGCCTCGACCCGGAAGTCGCCGTCCGACCGCCGGGTGATCGTGACGCCGCCGCCGGGCCCGGAAACGGCCGAGCCCGGCCGGAGTTCGCCGAGCACCCGGCCCCCAACGCCCTGGATCTGGTCGCGGTAGCTGTAACCGATGACCAGGGCGAGCCCGATCAGCGCCCAGGCCAGGAGCGCCCGCAGGCTCGGGCCGAGCGAGGTCGTGATCTGCCGCCAGTAGCCGGCGACCACCAGGATCAGGATGCCCCCCGTCGAGGCGAGCCCGGCGAGGTGGTCGGGCTCGATTACGCCGCCGATGGTGTCGCTGCCGTCGCTGAGGACCAGCACGGCCATGACCAGCGCGATGGCGGCGAGCCCGAGATAGATCATGACGGCAGCGGCTCCTCGATAGGGATGAAACCCGCCGCGCGCAGCCGCGCGCCGAGACCGGCCATGATGGTGCGCCGCCGCGCCTCCGGCATCCCGCCCCAGGTGGCGATCTCGTCGCGGGTCCGACCGCAGCCGCGGCACAACCCGCTGCCGGCGTCGAGCACGCAGACCTTGGTGCAGGGGGACGAGGGTTTGGGCGCGGGCTGCATCGCGGATCCTTGGCCGACGGATCGTGGCCCGATCAAGGCCCTGAATGCCGCATCAATCCGCCAACGCCGCCACCAGGGCCAGCAGCGCGGCTATCTCGGCGAGCTGCTGGCAGGCGCCGATCACGTCGCCGGTCTGGCCGCCGATCTTGCTTCGGGCGAGCCGGGTGAGGGCGAGCGCCGCGAAGCCGGCGCACGGGATCATAAGCGCGACGCCGGCCACCGGCAGGCCGAGGAGAACGCTTCCCAGCGCGACGGCGAGGCCGCTGCCGAGGGCGATCCGAAGGCTCCCCCGGTCCGGGCGGCCGACCGCGGCGGAGAGCCCCCCGGGGCGGGCCGGCGGCAGCAGCACCATCGGGGCGAGCGCCGCGAGCCGCGACAGGGCGGCGACCAGGACGAGCGCGGTCGCGGCGGCGTAGCCGGCGCGGTCCAGGAGCGTCGCCAGCGCGCCGATGCGCAGGGCGAGCGCCAGGACCAGGGCCGCCCCGCCATAGGCGCCGATCCGGCTGTCACGCATGATCTCCAGGCGCCGTTCAAGCGTGGCGCCGCCCCCGAAGCCGTCGGCGACGTCGGCCAGGCCATCCTCGTGGAGCGCCCCGGTGGCCAGGACCATGACGGCCACCGCGAGGGTCGCGGCCAGGAACGGCCCGAGCCCGATCCACCAGCCGGCCGCCAGCGTCAGGGCGGCGGGCAGGGCCAGGATCACGCCGGCCAGCGGCAGCATCCGGGGCAGGGCGGTGAAATCGGGGACCCGGTGCGGATCGGGCTCGCCGGGCAGTTGCGGGACGGGCAGGCGGGAGTAGAACCGCAGGCACCCGGCGAGGTCGTAGAGGGCGGCGCGCCCGGGCCAGTCGGCCTCCCCGCCGGTCTGCCTGTCCATCGCGGTCACTCCCCCACCGCCCCCGGCGGGGCGAGCCGATCGCGAACGGTCGGGCGGCGCAGGACCACTATAGTCGCCCCGCCACGTCGCCGTCTCCCCGTTCGCGGGCGCCCACAGGAAATCATCGCCGCCATGACCGACGCCGCCAAGACTGATCCGGGTCCGTTCGACGACATCCGCAACCTGCTCAAGGCGATGCCGGGCCCGGACCGGGACGCGCAGGAGGCGGTGGCCGCCCGGGACGCGAGCCTGACCAAGCCGGCGGGCTCGCTCGGACGGATGGAGAGCCTCGTCTCCTGGCTGGCGGCCTGGCAGGGCAAGGCGCCCCCGAGCCTCGACAGGCCGCTGGTCTGCGTCTTCGCCGGCAGTCACGGGGTGACGCGCAAGGGCGTCTCGGCCTTCCCGGACGCGGTCAACCGCCAGATGCTCGACAACTTCGCGGCCGGCGGGGCGGCGATCAACCAGATCTGCGCGGCCTACGGGCTCGGCTTCAAGGTGTTCGACTTGGCCCTCGACATGCCGACCGGCGACATCACCGAAGGCCCGGCGCTCGATGAGCGCGCCACCGTGGCGACCATGGCGTTCGGCATGGAGGCGGTGGCCGCCGGCACCGATTGCCTCGGCATCGGCGAGATGGGCATCGGCAACACCACGGTGGCTGCCGCCCTCTACGCCGCCCTGTTCGGCGGCGAGCCCGCCCACTGGGTCGGACGCGGCACCGGCGTCGACCGGGATGGGCTCGCCCGGAAGGTGGCAGCCGTCGAGGCCGCGCTGGCTTACCATACCGGCCATCTCGACGACCCGCTCCAGGTGCTCGCCCGGCTCGGCGGCCGCGAGATCGCCGCCATGGCGGGCGCGATCCTGGCGGCCCGGCTGCAGCGCATCCCGGTGGTGATCGACGGCTACGTCGCCACCGCGGCGGCGGCACTGCTGCACGCCGTGGACCCGACCGCGCTCGACCATTGCCTGGCCGGCCACGTCTCGGCGGAGGGCGTCCACGCGGAGGTGCTGGAGCGGCTCGGCCTGGTGCCGCTCCTGGCCCTGGGGATGCGGCTCGGCGAGGGCTCGGGGAGCGCCATGGCGATCGGCCTGCTCAAGGGCGCGCTCGCCTGCCACACCGGCATGGCGACCTTCGCGCAGGCGGGCGTTTCAGGGAAGAGCGGCGGGTAGGCGTAGGACCGGACCTCGACGCGCTCGCCTCATTGAGGTCCGGTCTCAGGCGATGGATTTCTGCTCGATCACGCCACGCCACCCCATGCCCCGATAGGTCTCGTAACCGGGCGTCTCGTGGAACGCGACCAGGTCGCCGCGCTCGTTCAGATAATAGCCCTGCGCTTGATCCTCGGTGCGAAGTGGGTAGGTCTCGCTCAGCATGCCCTGCCCTCACGAGCAGGCGATCACCCGATGGCGCGCGTCCAGAAGCATCACGCGGGTCCGCTCCTTCTCGCCAGCCCCTAGCCGGACGCCGTCGACGATGGCCTTGGCTTGCGGCTGCCAGTCGAAATGGATCGCCAGAACGCCAAGTGGCGCGCCGTCGCTTCGACCGTCGGCGCGAATGCTCGCGCAGTAGGTGGCGACTTGCGCGCCCCGGAGCCGAGTCTCGGTCCGCACGTCGGCCACAGCGAAGGCGTCGCCGCTCCGCAGTGTCACGGCATCCCTGAACCAAGATTCTCGCCCGACCTCCGAGCCGACGACGTCCGGGTATGTGTCGGGGCGGCCGTTCGCGAGGACGCGGCCGTCCAAATCGCACAGCCACAGGTCCAGGTAGACTGTGTACGCAGAGAGGATGACGCCCAGACGTTGTGTAGCGTAGGCGACCGCCTCCGCGCTCGGGTCGGAGCCGCATGCGACGACCGCCGCGTCCGTTGCCCACCAGCGCACGTCGCAGGTCCGCTCGTAGAGATTACGGTCTATCAACTCGACGGCGTTCAGGGCCAGGTCCACGCTGCGGACGGCGGAAGCCTCGTCGGTCAGGCGGCTCACTGCCTGGGTCAGATCGTCGACGCCGGTACTCAGGTCCAGACGCAGGATCGAGGTCAGTCGATCGACCTGCGTCGACACGGCGCGGACTTCCTGGGCGACGACCGAGAAGCCCGGCCCCTTCTCGCCGGCATGCGCCGCCTCGATCAGCGCGTTCAGAGCCAGCAGCTTCATGCGGCTGGCAATGGTTTGAATGGATGTCAGATGCGAGGTCGCTTGGCTCTTCAATGTCTGAGCCGATATTTTCACAAGATCAGCAACAGCAAAATTGCTCATATCCGCCTCACGCACTTGACATAACGGGGATATTATCGAGTAAATCCGGCGTGAATAAATAAGCATAATCTATGCCATACGACATGGTGTCATGCAGTCCCATCGAAGATATGACTTTTCGAATATATCCATACGTTTAAATATCGAATTGATGTCATATGTGATGTAAGAATTCAAAAAATATTAATAACAATCTTGTTATTGTAGCGAGTAAATTTCAACAAATCTAATACTTTGCATAGATATAGGAAAACAGACGCAGAGAGGAAACGCCCATCTGCACGTCACGCTCGTTCACGCCCTGGAGGGATTGGGGCATCACAGCGGACGCTGGCGATCCGAGGGGAAATGGAGACGCGTCAGCCGGTTGCCTCCGTCGAACCATGTTTTGCATGGAGGCTATCGTCGGCGCTATTCCGGCGCTCCGACCGCCCGGCCTTGCGACCGCGACCCATGAACATCACCCAAGCCTTCACCTTCGAGGCGGCCCACCGGCTGCCGAACGTGCCCGCGACGCATCGCTGCCATCGGATGCACGGGCATTCCTACCGCGTCGAGCTGACCGTCTCCGGGCCCGTGGATCCCCATACCGGCTGGGTGATCGACTTCTACGATATCGAGAGCATCTTCGGGCCGCTGCTGGCACGGCTCGACCACCATTGTCTCAACGAGATCGAGGGGCTGGAAAACCCGACCGCCGAGAACATCGCGGCCTGGATCTGGCAACGGCTGCGGCCGGATCTGCCGGGGCTCGCCCGGGTGCGGGTCGCGGAGACGCCGATGTCCTGGGCGGAGTACGATGGCGACTGACGACACGATCATCGGCGACCGCTCGGCGCTGGTCCTGTTCTCCGGCGGCCAGGATTCGGCCACGTGCCTCGCCTGGGCGCTCGACCGGTACGACCATGTCGAGACGTTGGGGTTCGATTATGGCCAGCGTCACCGGGTCGAGCTGGATCGCCGGGCCGTGCTGCGGGCCGGCATGGGCCGCATCGACCCCACCTGGGCGGGACGCCTCGGAGACGACCACACGGTCGCGCTCGACGCGCTGGGAAAAATCTCCGAGACGGCGCTGACCCGGGACGCCGAGATCGGGTTCGAGGCGTCGGGCCTGCCCAACACTTTCGTGCCCGGTCGCAACCTCGTGTTCCTGACCTTCGCGGCGGCGCTCGCCTACCGGCGCGGCATCCGGAACGTGGTCGGCGGCATGTGCGAGACCGACTATTCCGGCTATCCCGATTGCCGGGACGACACGATCAAGGCGCTGCAGGTCGCGCTGAACCTCGGCATGGAGCGCCGTTTCGTGCTGCACACGCCGCTAATGTGGCTCGACAAGGCGCAGACCTGGGGCCTCGCCGAGGCTCTGGGCGGGCGGGCGCTCGTCGACCTGATCGTGGAGGACAGCCACACCTGTTATCTCGGCGAGCGCGGGGCACGGCATGCCTGGGGCTACGGTTGCGGCACCTGCCCGGCCTGCCGGCTGCGGGCGGACGGCTTCGCAAGGTTCACCGCGGCCTGAGACCGTCCACCAGCACCGCCAGCGTCCCCGAAAACGCCGCCGGGCTCGCGAACAGCCGCTCCATCAGCAGCGCCCCCTCCAGCGTAGCGATGACGTAGCGGGCGAGCGCGGCCGGTTCCTGGCCACGCTGGACGCTACCGTCAGCCTGGCCCGCGCGCAGGATCGTCTCCAGCCAGGCGAGATGCGTCTCGAAGAACGCCGCGATGTCGGCGCGCAGGCGCTCGGGCAGGGCCTCGCCCTCGATGGCCAAAGCCGCACACAGGCAGCCAAGCCCCTGCTCGACGCCGCCGAGATAGAGCCGGCCATAGGCCGCGATCCGGCCGGGACCGTCCGGCACCGCGGTGCCGATCGCCGTGAGGGCGCCGTCGTAGCGCGCCGCGTAAGCTGCCACCAGGGCGGCGCCGAGATCGACCTTGGTGGGAAAATGATGGTGGATGCTCGCCTTGCGGATCCCCACCGCCCCGGCGAGGTCGGCGTAGCTGAAACCGGCATAGCCGCGCCCCCGGACCAGAATCTCGGCTTGGCTCAGCAGCTCGGCCCGTGTGTCGCGCATCGCTCAGACATCGTTTCTGGGGCTCGCGCGAACGTGTGACGGTCCGGGGCCCGAACTCCAACATGCCACTTGACCACCGAAAGATCTACCTACTTAATGGTAGGCAAGAAGAATAGGGAGGTTCCGGCATGACGGCGTCCGCCGTCCATCAAGGCGAATCCGTCGCCGTAGGCCGCCCCCTGTCGCGGCGTCACGCCCTGTTCGCCGGTCTCTGCCTGTGCTGCCTGCCGGGTCTCGGGCGCGCCACCGAGGGCTTCGCGATGGAGGAGGTCGGACCCGGCATCTTCATGCGCCAGGGCCTGACCGCGGACGCTTCGCCCGACAATGCCGACGCCATCGCCAATATCGGTTTCCTCATCGGCCGGGACGGCGTGCTCGTGACCGAGACCGGCGGCAGCTTGGTGGACGGCCAGTGGCTGCGGGCCGAGATCGCCAAGCGAACCCCGAAGCCGATCACCCACGTGGTGCTGACCCATGTCCATCCGGACCACGTGTTCGGGGCAGGTGCCTTCGTGCAGGACAAGCCGGTCTTCATCGGCCACGCCAAGCTCGCCGAGGCCCTGCGTGCGCGGGGCGAATTCTACCGTCAGCGCCTGATCGAGATGCTCGGCGCCGATCGCACCGGGCCGGTGGTCTACCCGACGCTGAGCGTGGCCGACACGGCCGAGATCGACCTCGGCGACCGGCGCCTGACCTTCACGGCGCACGGGCCGGCCCATACCAGCTGCGACCTGTCGATGCGCGATTCCGCCAGCGGCCTTCTGTTCCCCGCCGACCTGCTGTTCGTGAACCGGATCCCGTCCCTCGACGGCAGCCTGCGGGGCTGGCTCAAGGAGATCGAGCGGCTGAAGGCCATGGGGGCGACCCGGGCGGTGCCGGGCCATGGGCCGGTCTCTGTCGATCTCGCCCCGGCACTGGACGACTTGAGCGGCTACCTGACCGCCCTGCGCGACGGCACCCGGGCGGCGATCGCCAAGGATGTCTCGATCGAGAAGGCGGTGGCCAGCGTCGCCCGGGACCAGCGGGACAAGTGGGCCCTGTTCGACACCTATAACGGCCGCAACGTCACCGTGGCCTATCAGGAACTCGAGTGGGAATAGTCGCTCGAACCTCCATATTGAGACCAACCGGGAGAAACGCCATGACGCTCAAGACCGCCCACGCGGCAGCGCTCGCCCTGATCCTCGCAACCACCGCCCTGTCGGGACCCGTCCGGGCCGCCGGCGCCTCCGACACCGAGCAGGAGCGGACCGCGCGCTGGCAGGAGATCGCCAAGTCGATCTTCGGCGACCGCGCCATCGAGACCACCGACAACCTGGTGAAGATCGACGCGCCGGCGCGCGCGCTCGACGCCGCCCTGGTCCCCATCACCCTGACCATGCCGCAGGACGGGCAGATCAAGGCCGTGTCGCTGATCATCGACGACAACCCGGCGCCCTACGCGGCCCGGTTCGAGTTCGGGCCGGCCGCCGACCCGACGGAGCTGAAACTCCGGGTGCGGGTCAACAACTACACCGACATGCATGCCGTGGTGGAGACCCAGGACGGCAAGCTCTACGAGGCCAAGCAGTTCGTGAAGGCGTCCGGCGGCTGCTCGGCCCCGATGGGCATGAGCGACGAGGAGGCCATGAAGGGCATGGGCGACATGCGGATGAAGTTCGCCGAGACGAAGGTCGGCAAGCCCGTGGAGGCGACGCTGATGATCCGCCACCCGAACTTCTCCGGCATGCAGATGAACCAGGTCACCCGCGACTACACGCCGGCCCGCTACATCGACAAGCTCACCGTCTCGGCTGGCGACCGCAAGGTCTTCACGATGACGGGCGACATCTCGATCGCCTCGAACCCGGTGATCAACTTCGCGTTCAAGCCGGACGGCAAGCCGCTCCAGGTCGCGGCGAGCGACAATGCCGGCGGCAGCTGGCAGCACAGCTTCACCCCGCCGAGCCCGACGAACTGACCATGCGGCGCGCATCCCTGATCGGTCGGCTGGCGGCGGCGTTGGCTGCCGTCGGCTGCCTCGCCGCCGCACCGGCCGATTCTCCCGTCAACGTGCCCGAGCCGGAGGGGCTCTACGCCGGCCCGCCCAAGGGCTACACCCCGCAAACCCTGCAGGGCGCCACGGTGGTCGATGCCGACGCGCTCGCCGCCCTGATGGCGGGGCCGGACAAACCGGTGCTGATCGACGTCGCCGCCCCCGATCGCAAGCCGTCGAACTTCCCCGAAGGCCGCCTCTGGCTGCCGGTGCATCCCTCGATCCCCGGCTCGATCTGGCTGCCGCTGGCCGGGGCCGAGCCGATCGCCCCGGAGCGGGAGGCCCTGTTCTACGCCCGGGTCGCGGAGCTGACCGGCGGCGAAACGGGAAAACCTGTCGTGGTGTTCTGCCATGTCGAGTGCTGGGGTAGCTGGAACGCGGCCAAGCGTCTGGTCCGCAAGGGCTATACCGGCGTGCGCTGGTTCCCCGAGGGCGTCGAGGGCTGGCAGGAGAGGCACGAGACCATGACCCTGCGGGAGGATCCGGCCTGGAAGGCTGCCGCCGAGCCCCAGGCGGGACGCTGACCCGCGGGGCGGTGCGGTGTATGAAGAGTACCAGAAGCACTGGGACGGGCCCGTCCTGTACGGGCTCGTTCAGCACATGGGTTTCCTTCCCCCTCTGCGGGGGAGGGTGGCTCGCGAAGCGGGTCGGGAGAGGGGAGCGCCGTTTCCGAAGGGGTCGCGGCGGAGCTGAGATCCTGCTTCGTCGTGCTGCGCATCTCCCGGCCTCTGCTGACGCAGGGGCCATCCTCCCCAACGAACGGGGAGGAAAAACCGTGGTGTTTCGGGCGCCCTCCGCCGACCCCGATGAGCCGAAAGAGGTCTGAACCATGTCGCAGGTCGTGCAGTCGCGCCGGCTCCGAGCCATCGACATCGGAAAGCGCAAAGCCGAGGGGCGCAAGATCATCGCGCTCACCGCCTACCATGCCCACACCGCCGGCATCGTCGATCCCTATTGCGACTTCATCCTGGTGGGCGATTCGCTCGGCATGGTGATGCACGGGATGGAATCGACCATTCCGGTGACCCTGGAGATGATGATCCTGCAGGCGCAGGCGGTGATCCGCGGCACCGCCAAGGCGTTGGTGGTGGTCGACATGCCGTTCGGCTCCTACGAGGCGAGCCGGGAGCAGGCCTTCCTCAACGCCGCCCGGGTGCTCAAGGAGAGCGGGGCGGGGGCGATCAAGATGGAGGGCGGGGCGCATTTCGCCGAGACGGTGGCGTTCCTGGTCCAGCGCGGCGTGCCGGTGATGGGCCATATCGGCTTGACCCCGCAGGCGGTGAACACGATGGGCGGGTTCAAGGTCCAGGGCCGGGCGCCGGACGACGAGCGCCGCCTGCTGGAGGATGCCCGCGCGATCTCAGAGGCCGGGGCCTTCGCGATCGTGCTGGAGGGCATCATCGAGCCGGTGGCGCGCGCCATCGCGACGTCCCCGCAGGTCACCGCCGCCACCATCGGCATCGGCGCCTCGGCGGTCTGCGACGGGCAGATCCTGGTGCTGGAGGATATGCTGGGCCTGTCCGAGCGCACTCCCAAGTTCGTCCGCCAGTTCGGGTCGCTGCGAGCCCATATCGAGGACGCCGTCAAAGCCTACGCCGACGCCGTGCAGGCCGGGCGGTTCCCGGCGGACGACCACACCTACGGGTAGGGGCGACCACGCGCCCTACGCCGGCGCGCTGGTCCCGGCCGCATCGGGCAGCAGCATCGTGAGCGCGCGCAGGGCCGCGCTGGCCTCCCCCTTCCAGACCAGGCGGGTCCGGTTGACGCGCAGGTGCGGCGGCAGCGGATGGCGCTCGACCGCCGTGCTCATCACCGCATTGTCGAGCACCGCCGCCGGCACGATGGCGATACCGGTGCCGGCGGCCACGCAGGCCACGATGGCGTGGTATGAGCTCATCTCCAGAACCCGGTCGTAGGACGCCCCATCCTCCGCCAGCCACGCGATCAGGCGCTGGCGATATGAGCAGCCGTGCGGGAACGCCACCAGGGTCCGCCGGCCGGAGCCGTTGCCGATCTCGGACGCGTTCCGGCCGGTGATCAGCACCAGTTCCTCGTCGAAGGCCGGCACCGACGACAGACTCACGTGATCGAACGGTTCGGAGACGAAGGCCGCCTCGATCTCGAAGCGCTCGAGGTGCCGGAGCATGGCGCGGCTCGTCCCGGTCTGCAGCTCGATCGTGACGTCGGGGAACTGTGCGTGGAAGGCCGACAGGATCGGCGGCAGCCGCGCGCCCGCCGCGCTCTCCAGCGAACCCAGCCGCAGGACGCCGCGGACCACACCGCTGCGCAGCTCCTGCTCGGCCAGATCGGCCATCCGCAGCAGCGTCTCGGCATGGCCCAGGAGAATGCGTCCCGCCTCGGTGAGGTTCAGGTTGCGGCCCTCGCGGCGGAACAGGGCCACGCCCAGCCGCGCCTCGAACTGCTTGATCCGGGTCGTCACGTTGGACGGGACCCGGTGCAGCCGCGTCGCCGCCCGTGTCACCCCGCCCTCCCGGACCACGCAGCGGAAAATATCGAGATCGTCCAGATCCATCGTTCTCATCAAGAGAACCGTACGTCACAAAAATTCATTTTCCAAGAACGTCCGACCGGTGTTCAAGAGGTGCCGCCATGAGCACGCACCCGCACGCCCCGACGGATCCGAAGCACCCAGCCTGGCCAATCGTCGCCAGCGGCCTCGTCGCCCTCGCGGTCGCGATGGGGATCGGCCGGTTCGCCTTCACGCCCCTGATGCCGCTGATGATGCGCGACGGCACCCTCACCGCCGCCGCGGGCGCCGAATGGGCGGCGGCGAACTATGTCGGGTACCTAGTCGGTGCGCTGACGGCCCCCTGGTTCGCCCGCGCTCCGCTCCGGGGCCTCCTCCTCAGCCTCGTCGGCGTAGCGCTGACGACGGTGTCGATGGCGGCGGCCGATCACGCCGCGCCCGCCGGCCTCGGGGCAGGATTGCGGGCCCTGGCCGGCGTGTTCAGCGCGTGGGCGCTGATCTGCGCGAGCGGCTGGTGCCTGGCCGAGCTTGCCCGGTGCCACGTCGCGCGGCTCGGCGCGTGGATCTACACCGGCGTCGGCCTCGGCATCGCGCTGGCCGGCGCGCTGGCCTGGCTGGGCGGAACCCAACCGGCGACGCGGCTGTGGCTCGAACTGGGCCTCGTCGCAGGGCTGGGTGCGCTACTCGTCGGGTTCCTGTCCCGGGGACAGGGCATGGCCCCGGCCCGGATCGAGGAGCGCGCGGGCGCGTCCTTCGCACGTCCTTCCCGGAGCGGGCAGGCGGCCCTGGTCCTGTGCTACGGCATCTTCGGGTTCGGCTACATCGTGCCGGCCACGTTCCTGCCGGCGATGGCCCGCGAGCTGGCCTCGGACCCCCGGGTGTTCGGCCTGACCTGGCCGCTGTTCGGCCTCGCCTCGGCCCTGTCGGTGGCGGCGGCGGCCCGGTGGCTGGCGAGCGTGCCGCGGCGGCTTCTCTGGGCGTCGGCCCAGGGCCTCATGGCGCTGGGCACCGGACTGCCCCTGGTCGCCCACACCCTGTGGGCGGTCGCAGCCTCTGCGGTGCTGGTGGGCGGCACCTTCATGGTTGCCACCATGGCGGGCCTGCAACTGGCCCGCGAGGCGCGGCCCGACAACCCGACGCCGCTCCTCGCCCGCATGACCGCCGCCTTCGCGGCCGGGCAGATCCTCGGGCCGGTGCTGGTGCGCCTGCTGGGTCCCGGCCGCCGCGCCGGCTGGGACGCCCTGGACTGCACCGGTGCCATCGCCACGGTTCTACTGGTGCTGACCGCCCTGTGGCTGTGGCGCGCCGCGCGCGCATCGCCCGAGAGGCTGGTGCCCGTCTGACACGGCGTCAGATCGCACAACCCGATCTCGTAAGCCCCCTGGCCGGCACCGTTGGGCGGCGCGCTGTGCCGATCACCCCACCCGCCGCGAGGGGAGCCGCAACCCCGGCGCCGGCCGTTCCAAGAGCACCTCCCGGCGGAAGCGCACCAGGCGTGCCGGCCGTCCGGCGGTGCCGCTGGTGAGGGCCTCGGTCTCCTCCACCAGACCCTGCTGGGCGACGAGCCGTCGAAAGTTCTGCTTGTGCAGCTGCGTGCCCGACAGGGCCTCGACGGTGCGCTGGAGCTGGAGCAGCGTGAAGGCCGGCTGCATCAGCTCGAACACCACCGGGCGGTACTTGATCTTGCCGCGCAGCCGTCCGATCGCGGTGGCCAGCACCCGGCGGTGGTCGAAGGCCATGGGCACGCCGGTCGGGTCGTTCGGCACCGCCGGGCCGGCGTTGCCCTTCGCCTCCGGAATCAGGCCAGCCTCGAACAGCAACTCGTAGCGCTCCAGCACGCGCTCCTCGTTCCAGGTGCCGCCGTTCATCCCGAAGGTGAGGCCGAGCCGGTCGAGGCGCCGGGTGCGGATCGCGCAATCCGCGGGCTCGGCGGCCCAGGCGGCGAGCCGCGTCTCGATCGCGTCGAGCTGGGGCGGCCGGCCTTTGCGGAAATCCTCGTACGGGAGGTAGCGGTACCAGTTCTGCCACGCCGCCTCGGCCAAGCCGGCCGGGCGCTCCTCCCGGACCAGGGCGAGGTAGGCCACCGAGAGCGAATGCGCGTCCGGCATGTCGGCGGTGCCGGAGCGGTCGCGGTCGCCGAAGGTGTAGAGCTGCTCGACATAGCCGAGGCGCTGGTGCGTCTGCCGCTCGACCCAGGCGCGCAGGCCCCGCTCCAGGGTGGCGTGCTCGGGCACGAGCGGCCCGGCCGGGAGGCCGTCGCCGCGGCCCGGGGCCTGATCCGGAACCCGAATGGTCAGGGCGCGCGGCTCCCCCTTGGTCGCCGCGACGATCACCGCGACGAGGCCCACGGAGGAGCGCTCCGGCAGGGCCTGTGCCCCGCGCGCACCCGTCTGCGCCTCGCCGACCGCCATCGTCCCTCTATAAAACCTCTCCCGCCGGGTGCGGGATCTCAGATCGATACGTCTCTATAGGGGCACAGGATCGCCGCGCGTCAACGCGGCCGTGTGACCGGACGTCTTGCAAAGCCGGCGGCCTCTGCCCAAACAGGGCCGCCCGAGATGCGCCGGCGCGGGGCCGGCGCGGGGCCAGTTCCGGCGGGGGCCGGCGACCAGAATGGCAGCGCGCGCGAACTCCGCGACAGCCGGAAGCCGGCCCGTCGACCTGCGGCTCTACGGCGTCCTCGATGTCGGCGTCTGCGGCGCCGACGGCGATCACCTGGCGCGGCTCGCCGCCGACGCGGCGACGGGGGGCGCGACCCTGCTCCAATACCGCGAGAAGGACATCCCGGACACCCGCGCCGCGCTGGCGCGGATCCGGGCGATCCAGGCTGCCGTGGGCGGGCGGGTGCCTGTGCTGGTCAACGACCGGGTCGATCTGGCCCTGGCGGCCGGGGCGGACGGCGTCCATCTCGGACAGAGCGACCTGCATCCGGCCGAGGCGCGCCGTCTCCTCGGGGAGGGGGCGATCATCGGGCTGACCGTGAAGACCGCCGCCCAAGCCGACGAGCTGTACCGGCTCCCGGTCGACTACGCCTGCATCGGCGGCGTGTTCGCCACCACCAGCAAGGACAATCCGGACCCGCCGGTCGGCCTCGACGGGTTTTCGCGCATCGCCTTCCGGGCCCGGCTTGCCCGGGGCTCCGGCTTGCCGCTCGGCGCCATCGCGGGCATCGGCCTGCACAACGCCGCCCCGGTGATCGCCGCCGGCGCGGACGGCGTCGCGGTGATCACCGCCCTGTTCGGGACCGAGCCAGTGCGCCAGCGCGCCCGGGAGCTGCGCGCGGCCATCGACGCCGCCCTGGCGGCGCGGGGAGACGCGAGGTGAGCGGCGCCAGCCCGATCGCGGTCACCATCGCGGGCTCGGATTCCGGCGGCGGCGCCGGCATCCAGGCCGACCTCAAGACCTTCTCGGCCTTGGGCGTCTACGGCGCCAGCGTGATCACGGCGCTCACCGCCCAGAACACCCGAGGCGTCCAGGGCATCCACGATGTGCCGGCCGATTTCGTGGCCCGGCAGATCGACAGCGTCTTCTCCGATCTGGCGGTCGATGCCGTGAAGATCGGCATGCTGTCGCAGATTGCGGTGATCGAGGCGGTCGCCGACGGGCTGTCACGGTGGGCCGGGACCGCCCCGGTCGTCCTCGACCCCGTGATGGTCGCCACCAGCGGCGACCGGCTGATCTCGGAGGACGCCGTGGCGGCGCTTCGCGAGCGGCTGATGGGCCGGGCCGACCTGATCACCCCCAACCTGCCGGAGGCGGCGGTGCTGCTCGGCGAGCCGGTCGCCGGGGACGAGGCGACAATCGTGGCCCAGGCCCGCCGCCTGGTCGGGCTGGGCGCTCGCGCCGTGCTGATCAAGGGCGGGCACGGGACGGGGGCGATGAGCATCGACCACCTCGTGACGCGGGAGGGTCACGCACAGACCTTCGCGGCCCAGCGAATCGCCACGCGCAACACCCACGGCACCGGCTGCACGCTCTCCTCCGCAATCGCGGCGGGGCTCGCCCGCAGCCTGACGCTGCCTGAGGCCGTGACGGCCGCCAAGAATTACCTCACGGCCGCGCTCACCGCGGCGGACCGGCTCGCGATCGGCGCCGGCCATGGGCCGGTCCACCACTTCCACGCAATCTGGCGCTAGCTCCCGATCGCCCCTGTCTTGCGTCGGGGCAGCGATTGCGTTTGAAGAAGCGCACGATCGTTCGGATAATGGAACGGCCAGGGTGGACCGGTGACGATGCAGGACCAGGCGGAACGGCCCGACCGGACGCGCGGACGCGACCTGCTGACCGGGGCACAGGTGCTCTCCGGCCAGCTCGGCAAGACGATCCAGCGCCTGCGCAAGGCCTACAACCTCTCACTGTCGGAACTCGCCGAGCAATCGGGCGTGGCAAAGTCAATCATCAGCCAGATCGAGCGCAACGAGACGAACCCGACGCTGGCGACGATCTGGCGGCTGTCCCAGGCGCTCGACGTGTCGATCGACCGTGTCCTGGCGTCGAGCGACGAGGAGCCGTTCATCGAGAAGACCTCCCGGGCGGACACCCCGATCCTGGTCTCGGAGGACGGCAAGGTCCGGCTGGCGATCATCGGCTGGATCAAGACGATCGAGTGGCTGCAATGGTACGAGGTCACGGCCGACCTCGGCGGCGTCCTCGATTCGGACCCGCACCAGCGCGGCTCGGTGGAATCGCTCTCGGTCGCCGAGGGCGCGTTCGAGGTCGAGATCGGCGGGATCGTGCAGCGCGCCCGGACCGGCGAGACCCTGCGCTACCGCTGCGACCGGCCCCACCTCGTGCGCTGCACCGAGGGCCCGGCCCGGGCCACCATGGTGGTGATCATGAAGGCCGCGGTGATGGAGTAAGGCGACCGAGGCCTCGGCCCGTCAACGCCCGGTATTCACCCAGCGCACCGCGTCGGCCAGCACGGTGGTCAGAGCCTGATCGAGGGCGCGGGCGCCGTTGCCGGCATCGATCTTGGACACCGGCACGCGGGCGGTGAAGATCCGGGCGGCAGTGACCTTGCCGGTACCGTCGGCCACGAGCTTCAGGGACAGGTCGACCACCGCCTCGCCGGTCGTCGCCTGGATGTCGAAGGCGCGGATCTCGCTGATCAGCTGGTAATCCGCCACGACCTTGTCGCCGGGCCGGCTGACCGAACGGAGCCGGCCGGAATTTTCCAGGCTCTGCAGGAGGCGGGTCTGGATCAGCCGCGGCAGCCGGTCGGCCCATTGGCCGCCGCCCAGGAAGGCGAGGGCGCCACCGGATTCCCGCACGATGATCCGGTCGGCCTCGAACGGCTGGATCCCCACCGGCTCCGACACCGCGATCGAGCGGCCGGCCGCAACCGGGCGCCCGGCCGGAGGGAGTGCCGCGAGATCGAAGGTCAGGGGCGTCGCACCGCCGCAGCCACCCAGCAGGGCGGCGAGCAGGGTGGCGGTGATGAGGTGGGACGAGCAGCGGGCCATACGCACAACCTGAGGAACCCCGCCGGCGAACGGCGGAGCTGTATAAGCTATGCCGCAGAAACTATCCCTCTCTCGTATAAGTGCCGTGCGCCGGGACACATCGGCCCGGCGCACGATGATTTCACCGGCCGCCGTTGTATTCGGGCAACGACGGCTTGCCGCCGAAGATCACCTGGCTCGGGTCGCGCTCCAGGCTGCGCACGGTGCGGTTCAGGGTGTTGAGGGTGCGCTGTCCGTCTCCCGACAGGGCCTCCACCTCCCGGCGGCCGGTCCCGCTCAGGCGGCCGAAATTCGTCGAGATGCTGGCGGTGCGCTTGTCGAGGTTCTCCGACATGACGCGGAAGGCCTTGCCGGCGTCGCGCACCGAGACCGCGGCCGCGCGGATCTCGGTGAACGTGCTGGAGCCCTCCTGGCCAGCGGCGGAGCCGAGGAAGCTCTGGGCGCCGTTGAGCACCGCGTCGATCTTGTCGGCCGAGGCATTGAGCTTGGCCGCCAGCGAGCGGGCGTCGTGCACGGCGCCCTCGATGTCGGGGCTGGACTTGGACAGGGCCGCCGAGAACCGGTCGGCGTTGTCGATGACGTGGCCGAGCTTCGCCCCGTCCACCGCCTTGACCAGGGTCGCGATGTTCGGGCCCGCATCGGCGAGCGTCTTCGAGAACGCCTCGACGTTGGTGAGCGCGCGATTGATCGCGCCCTCGTTGCCGGCCACGATCCGGTCCAGCCTGGCGAGCATGTCGTCGGCCCGCTGGGCGACCTGCCGGGCCAGCGCCATCATGTCCTGCATGTCGGAGGAATCGGCGAAGATCGTCGGCGGCTCCCCGTTGGCCATCGGGGCGAGCACGGGCGCGTCGGCGTTGCCGCCCGACAGGGAGATCACCGAGACGCCGGTCAGCATCGCCGAATCGAGCCGGGCGCGGGTGTCCGCCCGGAGCGGTGTCGAGGGGTCGACCTTGATCTGGGCGAGCACCCGGCGCGGGTCCTGCGGGGCGAGGCGGATATCGGTGACCTCGCCGACCTTGATGCCGTTGAAGTTCACGCTCGACCCGCGGGAGAGCCCGCCGACCGAGCCGGAGAACACGATGCGGACGACTTGGCTCACCTGCCGCGAGGAGCCGCCGGAGAGCCATAGCACGGTGCCGAAGCCCGCCAGGATGACGGCGAGGGTGAAGGCCCCGATGAGGGCGTAGTTCGCGCGGGTTTCCATGCGATCAGCCTGCGGTTCCGCTCGGCGAACACGGTCCGGCCGAGCTGCGTATCCACGATCCCGGATGGGACCGGGACGGGATCAGGGGGAAGAAGCGGTCAGGCATGCGCCGGCACCCCGGGGGTGATGGCCCGAGCCCGCTTGCCGTGGAAGTATGAGCGCAACCAAGGGTGGTCGCTCGCCAGCATCTCCTCGATCGTGCCGGCGGCGATGATCTGCCCGTCGCCCAGCGCCGCGATGCGGTCGCAGGCGGTGTAGAGGCTGTCGAGGTCGTGGGTGACCATGAACACGGTCAGGCCCAGCGTCTCCTTCAGGGTCGAGACGAGGTCGTCGAACTCGCCCGCGCCGATCGGGTCGAGGCCCGAGGTCGGCTCGTCGAGGAACAGGATCTCGGGATCGAGCGCCAGGGAGCGGGCGAGCGCCGCGCGCTTGATCATGCCGCCGGACAGCTCGGACGGCAGCTTGTCGGCTGCATCCGGTTGCAAGCCGACCATCTCGATCTTGAGCCGGGCGAACTCGTCGAGCAGGCGTTCGGACAGGTCGAGATGCTCGCGCATCGGCACCTGGATGTTCTGCTTGACGGTCAGCGCCGAGAACAGGGCGCCCTGCTGGAACAGCACGCCCCAGCGCTGCTCCATGCGGCGCCGCTCGGCATAGGTCATGCCGTCGACGTCGCGGCCGAACACCTCGATCGTGCCCGCCCGCTTCGGCGTCAGGCCCAGGATCGTCCGGGTCAGCACCGACTTGCCCTGGCCCGACGGCCCGACGAAGCCCATGATCTCGCCCGCGCGGATGTCGAGGTTCAGCCCCTTGAGGATGGTGCGGTCCCGGAAGCCGACCACGAGGTCGCGCACCCGGATGATGGGCGCGGGGCCGGCGGCGGTCTCGGGCATGGCGGGGGCGATCATCACAGCGGGCTCAGAAATCGATCGCGGCGAAGAACACCGCGAACAATCCATCGAGGACGATGACCATGAAGATGGACTTCACGACTGAGGCCGTGACGTGGCGGCCCAGCGATTCGGCCGAGCCCTCCACGGCGAAGCCCTCGATCGTGGCGAGGATCCCGATGATCAGCGCCATGAACGGCGCCTTGATCAGGCCGACCATGACGTGGTGCACGCCCACCGCCGCCTGGAGCCGGACCAGGAACTGATCCAGCGTCAGCCCGCCGTACAGCATGGCGGTGAGGCCGCCGCCGGTGAGCGCGGCGATGTCGCCGATCAGCGTCAGCATCGGCAGGCCGACCATCAAGGCCAGCACCCGCGGCACGATCAGGATCTCGACGGGATCGAGGCCCATGACCCGGAGGGCATCGACCTCCTCGCGCATGCGCATCGAGCCGATCTCGGCGGTGATCGCCGAGCCCGAGCGGCCCGCCACCATGATCGAGGTGAGCAGGACGCCCATCTCGCGCAGGATCAGGAGGCCGATCAGGTTCACCACGAAGGTCTGGGCGCCGAAGCGCTGGAGCTGGAAGATGCCCTGCTGGGCGACGATGCCACCGACCAGGAACGAGATCAGCACGATGATCGGGGCGCCGTTGAAGGCCACCTGCTGGATCTGGTTGACCAGGGCGGTGCCCCGGAACGTGCCCGGCCGCAGGGCCACGCGCCCGCAGGCGGCGATCACCTCGCCCAGGAAGGCGAGGGCGGTGACGAACTCGCGACCCCCGCGCACGGTCTCGCGGCCGACGGTGTCGAGGAACCCGACGATGCGGCCGTGCCGCAGCGGGTCCGCCGACTCGACCTCGCGCAGGCGGACCTCGCCCAGCAGGGTCCGGTGCTCGGACCGCACGCCGACATAGGTCAGCGTGCCTCCCGCCTGCTCGATCTCGGCGCGGGTCCGCTCGAGCACCCAGGCGCCCAGCGTGTCGAGCCGCTCGATCCCGGACAGGTCGACCGTCATGGAACTGGCCCGGCCGGCCGCCAGGATGCGCGCCGCATTCGCCTCGACGGTCGGCGCCTGATCGGCGGTCCAGCGCCCGTCGAGCGCCAACCGGCCATCCGCCGGCCGGTCCCGCAGCGATGCGCCGGGAACCATGCCCTCGCTCAGCAAGCCCTAACTCCTCGATTGGAGGCACCACCCTGCCGTGTGGTTATGTCGACATTACGGTTGACGATCCGTATCCGACGTCACGCGGTCGGAGGCGAGCGCCAGACCCAGGCCACAGGCGGCGAGCGGCGCCATCAGCAGGAAGGCGAGGGGGCCGCCGGTCCGGTAGGCGAGCCCGCTCGCCAGGGTGGCGACCACGGAGATTCCGGCGTTGACCGCGCTGAGCGTGCCCTGCGCGCGGCCCCGCGCGCCCTCGGGGGCGAAGGCCGATACCGCCGCCATCGCGCCGAGCTGCGTCGCCCCGAAGGTCAGGCCGTGCAGGCATTGGAGCGGTACCAGGGCGGCCAGGTGGTCGCCGAGAAGATACATGCCGACCGCGCGCAGGATCGCCGCCGCCGCGCCCAGAGCCAGGAGCCGCACCGGGCTGCGCCAGGCGGCGGGGAGGGCGGTGATGCCGGCAAACAGCGCGATCTCGGCCAGCACGCCGGTCGCCCAGAGCGAGCCGACCCAGGCCGGTGCGATCCCCTGGCTGGTCCAGTAGATGCTGCCGAACCCGTAGATCGCCCCGTGGCTCGCCTGGATCGCCGCCGCGGCGCCGATGCAGAGCCACAGCCTGAGCGGCAGGCGCGGCCGCATGGTCCCGGACGGGACCTGCGGCAGCGCCACCACCGAGCGGCTGCGCCAGGCCACGAACCCCGCCGCCAGGGCGAGGCCGGTGAGCAGCAGCGGCACCGCGAGCTGGCCGCCGAGCGCCGAGAGCATCAGGCCGCCCACGAGGTTGGCCAGCAGGAACGCGATGGAGCCCGCCATCCGGATCCGGGCGTAGACCAGGCGGGCGTCGCGGCGCACGGCCGCCAGCGTCAGGTAGTCGATGCACGGCACCAGCGGCGCGCCGGCCACGGCGTTGAGGATGATGAGCGACGCGAGCGCGGGCCAGCCGATCCCGGCGGCGCCGGGCATCAGCGCGTAGGTCAGGCTGAGGGCGAGGCTGCCGAGCATGATCAGCCGCCGCGGACCCAGCCCGCGGTCGAGCAGGCTCATCAGCGGCGCCGTCGCGACGATCCGCGTGGCGATCGGCAGGGCGAGCAGCACGCCGATCACCCCGGCATCGAGGCCGAGCCCGTCGAGCCAGAGCGGCATGAACGGCATCGCGATGCCGATCTCGGTGAAGACGACGGCGTAGAGCAGCGACAGGCGCGCCGGGCCGGACGGACGATGCAAGGATGGAAGGTCCCGGAGGAAGGGAGGCGGGTTCGGGGCGTCCCGGGTCCCGGGTACGAACGCCGTAAGCGCCCGTTAAACCCTCCCTGTCAATTTACCGTCTCCCGGTTCGCACCGCGCGCCGGCCTTCGCCGTGCCGTCCTTTCGGGTTCGGAGGGATTCCATGTCCGGTTCAGCCCCCGCAGGCGCCCTCGCCGAGTACGAGGCGATCGAGGCGACGATCTGCCTCAGCGAGCGCGGGCGCTGGTTCCTGGCCGAGTATGCCCGGCGCAACCGGGCCGCCGAGACCGAGATGCTGCTCGGCGCCATGAGCCGGCTCGAGCACGTGGTGACGGCCGAGCGGGACAACCAAGCCTTCGGTCAGCTGCACGGCAACCTCGTCGAGATGGCCGCGGCGATCAGCCAGACCAAGGCCGAGATCGCCGCGATCAGCGCGCGCGACAACGAGCAGACCCGCCTGACGCAGGCCTCCCTGGCGCTGGACGCCATCGTACGCGAGACCGAGCAGGCGACCTCCGACATCCTCGGCTCGGCCGAAGCGATCCAGGAGGCGGCCTGGACCCTGCGCGAGCGGGGCGCCGACGCCCCGACCTGCGACGCGCTGGATCGGCACGCGACCGCGATCTACACGGCCTGCTCGTTCCAGGATCTCACCGCCCAGCGCACCGCCCGAATCGTCTACACATTGCGCTACCTCGAGGACCGGCTCGCGTCGATGATCGCGATCTGGGGCAGCGAGGCCGAGCGGATCCCGCCGATGCCGGTCAACCCGGCGGCCGGGGCCCTGCCAAACGCGCCGCCGCTCGACCTATGCCAGAGCGACATCGACCGCTACATCGCCATGGAGGTCCCCGCCGTGACGGCGGCGGCGCTCGTCGCCCGCCCGGGAAGCCCGCCGCTGCACGAGGACATCGTGTTCCTGCCGGTCTCGGAGGAGGCGGAGAGCGTGACGGTCGAGGACCTCGCGGCGGCCGACGCGTTCGCAGGCATGGATGCCGTACATGCCGAGCCCAGCCCCGACGCGGATCGGGCCGAGTTCGCGGCCGCACACGCCTTGGAACCGGGCTTGCCGGCCTTGAGTTTCGCGGCGATCGACGCGCTGCCGCCGGAGCAGCGGCTCGCCCTGTTCGCCTGACGGCGCGGACGCGCCCGGAGCCTGCTATCAGGGGGCCCGCCCGCCGAGGGCCGTCAGACGAAAACGCTTCCGTGGCCCTGAACCTGATCAAGCTCTGCGTCGGACCCGCCTCGATCGCGGACCTCGAAGCCCGTCAGGACCGGTTCCGGACCGAGGCGCTGCGCGAGGGACGTCCGGCCGAACCGTTCCACGTCACCCGCACCCTGCCCAAGCGCCATCGCGAGATCGCCGGCAAGGGCTCGATCTATTGGGTGATCCGCGGGACCCTGTCCTGTCGGCAGGCGATCACCGCGATCGAGAAGCTGACCGGAGAGGACGGCATCCCGCGCTGCCGGCTCGTCTTCGATCCGCGCCTCGTTCCCGTGTCGCCCCGCCCCTGCCGCCCATTCCAGGGCTGGCGCTACCTCACGGCCCGGGACGCGCCGGCCGACCTGGGCGCCGGGCAATCGGGTGATCTCGCCGAGATGCCCGAGGCCCTGCGCCGCGAGCTGGTCGGGCTGGGCCTGCTCTGAGGCCGCGTATCGGCGGCGCGGGCACGTGATGCACCCGCGCCGGCCGTCGTCCTACGCGCCGTCGAAGCGCCCGCTGGCATGGGCCAGCATCGTGTAGACCTTGCCGGTCTCCGAGGTGAGATAGGCGTCGGTGCGCTTGGCGTCGCTGTCGTTCTTGACCACGTCCCCCAACAGCCGCTCGAACTCACCCACGTACCGGTCGACGCTGCGGCGGAACTCCGCATCGGCGCGGTAGCGGCGTTGGATCTCCGCGAAGGTGGTCCGGCCCTGCGGCGTGTAGATGCGCGGGTCGAACAGGTTCGGCTCGCCCCGGCGATAGCGCTCCCACAGGTCGACCACGGTCCGGTGCTCGATCATCCGGGCGATGTCGGTGGAGATCGTGTCCAGCGCGATCCGACCGGTCTCGGCGGGGGCCTGAGACTGCGCCGCGGTCTGGCGGCCCGTCGGGGCCGGGGACGCGGCGCTGGTGGCCGCCGGCTCGGCATCGTCGTCCTCGTCCAGCGAGGCGCGGGTCAGCAGGTCCGACAGCCAGCCGCGCTTGGCGCCGCCCGCCGTCATGGCGGCGGGGCGGGCGGTCGCGGAGGGCCGCGGCGCCTCGATCCGGGCCGGACCGATGGCGGACCGCGCCGGAGCCTGGGGCGCCGGCAGAGCCGGGGCCGCCACGGCCTGGACGGACGCGGCGGACGAGACCGCGACGCTGCCGGCCTGCGGCGCCGAGACGGCGCGGGAGCCGCCCTCGGCCACCCGGCGCTGGGCCTGCGGCTGGGCCACGTCCACCGAGCGGGTTGTGCGGGACACCAGGGCCGACAGCTCGTTCAGAGCCTTGATCTGGTCGGCCACCACCCGGCGCATCTCGCCGGTGGCATCCTGCGTCTCGCGCGGAAGGTCGAGGACGCCCCGGGCGAGTTCGGCGCGGGTCGCGTCGAGTTCGCCGCGGATCGAGCCCGCCATCTCCCGCAGGGACGAGACGGAGGCACCGAACTTGGTCTGCGCCTCGTCGAGGCCGCTGCGCATCTCCCGAGCGGCCTCCTCGATGGCCTGCCGCACGCCCTGGGCTGCCTTCTCGCTCTCCGCCCCTGCGCTGTCCTTGAGGCCCTCGAAGGCGCTGGTGACCGAAGCCCCCGCGCCCTCCGCCGAGCGGGTCAGCGCCTCGCCGACGGCGCGGGCGCGCTCTTCGGCAGTCCGCAGCGTGCGCTCGATCGTCTCGGCCAGGGCACCGCCCTGCTGCTCCAGGGTGCTGGCGCGCGCCTCGAAGCCGGCCAGCGCCTCCGCGAGCGCGGCCTCGCGGCCCGCCAGTGTCGCCCCAAGGCGCTCCTCGATCGCGGCGAGCGACGAGGCCGCCCGGTCGAGCGCCGAGACGTGCACCGAGGTCTGCTCGCCGAGTGCACGGCCGCGGCCGTCGAGGGACTCGGCGAGGCCGGTCGCCTCGCGGAGCGCCGTGTTGGCGACCTCGCGCAGGGCCTCGACCTGGGACGCCACGCCCGCGGTGGCGCGGCCGGTCTCCGAGGCGATGCGCTGCAGCGCCGACTGGACCTGCTCGACCCGGCCCGCCAGACCCTGCTCGATCGCGCCGAGATTGGTTCCGGCACCGGACACCAGCTCGCCCAGGGCGGCGTTGGCGCCCTCGATCCGCTGGAGGACGGCACCCAGTTCGCGGCCCAGCCGGTCGTTGGTCTCGAACAGCTCGGTGAGGGCACGGCCCGCGCCATCGTCGATGGCGGCGCGGAGCAGCTCGGCCGAGGCCCGCGACTGCGCGGCCAGTTCCTCGGTCTGTAGCCGCAGGGTCTCGGCCAGCGGCACGCCGGTCTCGATCAGAACGCGCTCGATCGCGTCGGCACGGTCGGCCAGGGCCCGCGACAGGTCGAGCATCGGCCCGTCGATGGCGGCGCGCAGGCGATCGACATGCCCCTCCAGGCTGTCGCCCACCGCACGGCCGCTGCCGTCGACGCTGGCGATGAGCGCCCCGCCCTTCTCCTCGATGGCGCGGACCAGCACCTCGGCGCTCTCCGCAAGGCGACGGGACAGGGCTTCCCCGCGGGCATCGACCAGGGCGCCGAGCGCGGTGGCGCGGCGCTCGAAGCCGGCCCCCAGCGCCTCGGTGCGGGCGTCGATCAGGCCCGCCAGCGCGGCCTCGCGACGGCTGAGCGTGTCGGCCAGGGCGGCGTTGTGCGCGTCGACCTGCCCGGCATGTGCCCGCGCCCGCTCGTCGAGCGCCGCCACGAGGCTGGCGGTGCGCTCGTCCATGAGGACCGCGAAAGCGTCGTGGCGGTCGTCGAAGGCGGTGGCCAGCGTCTCGGCGCGCTGGGCGACCAGCGTCGCGAACAGCCGCATGCGGCTGTCGATGCGCTGGGTGAAGGCGTCGGCGCGGGCATCGACCCCGCGGGCCAGCGCCTCGCTCTGCGCCTCGACCGTGTGGACCAGGGCCGCGGTACGCCCCTCGACGACGCCGTCGAGGTCGCGGATCCGTGCGTCGAACGCCTCGACCAGCGAACCGGTGCGCCCCTGAGCGGCGTCGAGCAGCGACTGGCTGCGCTCGCTGAGCAGCGTCTCGATCGCTGAACGCGCCTCGTCGAAGGTCGTACGCAGGGTCTCGATCCGGGTGTCCAGGAGGGCGGCCACGCCCGTGGGCGCCGCGTCGAGGAGCGTGCGCAGGTCCTGCGTGTGCGCCTGGACCGCCATGGCGATCTCCCGGCCGCGGCTCTCCACAGAAAGCTCGAGGCTGGATTGCGCCCGCTCGAACAGGGTCCGGAGCTGACCGCTGCGGGCCTCGAAGGTCTCGGCGAACTGCGTCTCGCGGGCCTCGAGCAAGCCGGCGATGGCCGGGTTCGCCTGCTCGATCACGGTCTGCAGCGCCTGGGTGCGATGCTCGATCGTCCCCGCGATCTCGCGGCCGCGGCCATCGACCAGGCGGTCGATCTCCGACTGGGCCTGCGCGAACAGGGCCTGCAGGTCGCCGTTTTGAGCCTCGAAGGCCTGGGCCAGCTGGGTCTCACCCGCCTGCAGCAGGCCGGCGATGGCCGGGCTCGCCTGCTCGATCACGGATTGCAGGGCCTGGGTGCGGTGCTCGATCACCCCGGCGATCTCGCGGCCGCGGCCGTCGACCAGGCGGTCGATCTCCGACTGGGCCTGCGCGAACAGGGCCTGCAGGTCGCCGTTTTGAGCCTCGAAGGCCTGGGCCAGCTGGGTCTCACCCGCCTGCAGCAGGCCGGCGATGGCCGGGCTCGCCTGCTCGATCACGGATTGCAGGGCCTGGGTGCGGTGCTCGATCACCCCGGCGATCTCGCGGCCGCGGCCGTCGACCAGGCGGTCGATCTCTGACTGAGCGCGCTCGAACAGGGCACGCAGGTCGGCAAAGCGCGCGTCCAGCAGGTCCGCCATGTCGGTGGGAGCCGCGTCGAGGGTCTGGCGCAGGCCCTCGGTCCGGGTGGTGATCGTGTCGGCGAGTTCCTGGCCGCGCACCTCCACGAGATCGCGCAGGCCTGCCTGAGCCTCCTCGAACAGGGTTTGGAGGCGCTGCGTGCGGCTGTCGAGCGTCGCGGCAAGCTGGCGCTCCCGGGTCTCGACCAGCGCGGTGACGGCGGCGGGCGCCGCCTCCAGCATCGTCCGCAGCGCCTGGATCTTGGTGTCGACCGAGGCGGCGAAGCGGCCGCCCCCGCCTTCCACCACCGCGTCGAGGGCGGTGTGGGCTTCCTCGAACAGGGTCCGCAGGCCCTGGGCGCGGGCGTCCAGGGTCTCAGCGAGGCGGTTGCCGCGGCCCTCGACCAGGTTCTCCAAGTGCCCGAGGCGTTCGTCGAACAGGCCACCGAGCGCCTGGGTCCGGGAATCCAAGGCTCCGGCGGCGCTGCCGAAGGCGTCCTCGACGGCGGCGATCAGCGCGCGGCCGCGGGTGTCCAGCGCCTCGTTGAGCGGGCCCATGCGGCCGTCGAGGGTGCTGGCCAGGGTTCCAGCATGGCCATCCAGCATCACGCGGATCTGGTTGGTGCGGTCGTCGAGCAGGCCGTGGACCGAGCGCACGCCCTCGTCGAGCAGGCCGCTGATGTCGGCGGTGCGGCTCGACAGGGTGTGGCCGAGGCGGCCTTCGCCGGCCTCCAGCATCCGCTCGGCATCCGCGATGGTCTGCTGCAGCTTGGACAGGACGCTGTCGCCGCGCTGGTCGATCAGCTCGGCCAGCGAGGTGCCGCCGCGATCGAACAGGCGCGCCAGCTCGGTGATGCGGCCGCCGATCGCCCCGAACACGGTGCGGCCCTTCTCGTCGAGCTCGCTCGACATGACGGTGATGCGCTCGTCGATCAGCTTCGCGAGCAGCTCCGAGCGCTCGGCGAAGGCCGCGCGCACGGCCTCTGTCCGAGCAGAGAGGGCCGCGTCGGCGCTCTGGGCCCGCTCGTCCACCAGCTGGACGATCTCCTGCACCCGGCCCGACAGCGAGGCCTCGAGAACCCGGGTGGATTCCACGACGGCCCCCGTGAGGCTCCCGATGCTCTCGGCCATCGCCTTGTCGATCCCACCGGTCCGGTCGGTGATCGTCGCGACCAGGTCGCGGGTGCGGCCGGCCAGTTCCTCGTCGACCGCGCGGGTCCGCGCCTCGATCAGGCGGATCGCCTCGAAGGCCTGCACGCCGAAGCTCTCATCCACGAGGCGGGCGCGCTCATCGAGGGCGTTGGCGATTTCCTGCAGACGGCTGATCACGCCGGCGTCGAAATGCTCGGCGCTGCCCGCGATGCGGCGGGCCATCTCGGCGGTGCGCCGATCGATGTCCTGCCCGAGCCCCTCGGCCCGTCCGTCGAGCACCGCGACCAGGTTGCGGCTGCCCTCTTCCATGATCCGGGCCATCTCCCCGGTCCGGGCGGCCAGCGCCTCGTTCAGGGCCTTGCCGCGGGCGTCGATCCGGCCGTCGACGTGATCGACCAGGTTCGCCACGACGTCGCCGATCTCGGCGGCGCGCTTGGCGGAACGCGCTTCCAGGTCGCCGAGATGGGTCTCGACCAGGCTGCCGGCCTCGCGGGCGCGGGTCGCGATGGTTTCGGCCACCGCCTGGCCCTTGACGGTGATGAGCCGGTCCATCTCCTCTAGCCGGGCCCCGACGGTCTCGCCCATCGTCGCGGTGTCGCGGCCGATGCGGTCGGCCAGGATGTCGCCGCGGGCGATGGTCTCCTGCAGGGCGGCGAGGCGGCTGCCCAGCGTCTCGTCGATGGCGCGGACGCGGCCGTCGGCGGTCTCGGCGAAGCTCGCGCCGGTCTGGCTGAGCGTGTCGGCGATCCGCGCACCTTGGCTCGCCACCGCGAGCACGATGTCGCGGCCGGTGCCGCTGATCCGGGTCTGGGTCTCCTCGGCATGGCTGGCCAGGAGTTCGGCAACGCCCTTGCCGTGCTCGCCGAAGGCGGACTCCATCTCGCCGATGCGGGCGGCGAGGTCGTCCGAGATGGCGCGGGCGGCCTGCGCCAGGCTGCCGGTGGCATCGTCGGTGCGGGCGGACAGCTCGCGGTTGAGGTCGTCGAGGGCGCCGCGCAGGGCGGTCACCGCGGCGGAGCTGCGCTCGCCGAGTTCGATGCCGGCCCGGTCGGCGGCATCGCGGAAATGGGTCAGCAGGTTCGCGGTCTCGGCCTCGACCGCGCTGGTCACCTCGGCCGAGCCGTGGCGCAAGGTCTGCAGGGTGTCGGCCAGGCGGGCTGAGGCCGCGCGGGTATGGGCCTCGAGTTCGCCGGTGACGGTGCTCGCGGAGCCGCGAAGGGACTGAACGGCGGCGGCGGCGCCGGCCTCGAAGCCGTGGCCCAGCGCCGAGAAGGCGGATTCCAGGCTCTGCGTGGCCGCCTGTGTCCGGTCGGTGATGTGGCCGCCGGCCCGCTCGGCCGCCGCCTGGACGCGGCCCTCGAGGTCCGAGGCCTGCACGGTCACGGTGTCGTGCAGGCGCGCCGCGATGCCGTCCATGCGCCCGGCCAGGGCGTTGCCGTGCTCGGAAATCGTCTCGGCGATCCGCTCGGCGGTGCCGATCAGGTCGTCGCGCACGGTGCCGGCCTGGCTGGTCAGCGTCTCGCCGACGCCGCCCATGGCCAGCGCCAGGGCGGCCTGGGCGTCGCGTCCGCGGCTCTCGATCGCTTCGGCGACGGAGAGTCCGGCATTCTCGATCTCGGCACGCAGCGCCAGGCCACGGCCGGCGATGTCCTGGGTAAGGGCCGCGCCGGTCTCGGCGAAGCGCGCGGTGATCTGGGTCCCCATCGCGCCGAACCGGTCTGTCAGCTCGGAGCTCCGCGACAGGAAGGCGTTCTCCAGGCCGATCACCGAGCGCTCGAAGCTCTCGCGCACGACGCCGCCCTGGCGTTCCAGGGACTCGCTGACGCGCAGGCCGGTCTCGGCGAGGCTCTGGGCGACGGAGGCGGTGCTCTCGGCGATCCGCCCGGTGAGGGCGTCCCCGGTCGACTGGAACGCGCCGGTCACGTCTTGGGCGCGGGTCTCGAAGGCGCGCGTCAGGCTCTCGCCGACGTCCAGCAGGCTGCCGCGCACGCCCTCGCTCGTCGCCGCGAGGTTCTCGATCAGCTCGTCGCCGCGGCCGGTCATGAGGCTGACGACCCGGTCGCCGGCCTCGCCCAGGGATGCGGTGATGGCCGCGCCGCGGGCGTCGAGCGCCCCGGTCACGCGCTCGCCCGCGCCGTTGAGGGCCAGGACGATCCGCTCGGACGCGCCCTCCAGTTCCTGGCTCAGGCTCTGGTGGGAGCCGGTGATCGCGCCGCGCACCCGCTCGGCGTTGGTGACGATGGATTCCCGCTGCGCCACCAGCTCCTCGACGAGGGAGCGGATGCGGATCTCGTTGTCGGAATAGGCCCGCTCCAAGGTGGCGATCTCGCCGCGCACCAGGGTCTCGAGCTCGCCGGCCCGGGCGAGCGCACGCTCGACGCCGTCGCCGACCGCGGCGACTTCCCGGCGCACCGTCTGCGACATGGTCAGGACCGCGTCCGTGGAGAAGCTCTCGGGCTCGGCCAGGCGCACCGCGACTTCGCCGACTGCGCGGGCGACGAGGCGCATCTCCTGCGCCCGTGCGGCCAGCATGGCGGCGATCACGAACAGGACGACCGGTCCGAGCAGGGCCGCAGCGCCCACCGACGCCTGGAGCGGGGTGAGGCCCGAGACGACGCCGCGCAGGTCGCCGCCGGATTGCAGCCAGGCGACCAGCACCAAGCCGGCGACCCAGGCGAGGCCGGCCAGCAACGCGTACAGGTAAGGCTTGGGCGAGGACCGCACCCGCAGGGTCTGCTGCAGGATCCCGATGTTGCGCCGGTCGTCGTTCGCCACCAGCGAGCGGTCGGGCGGCAGCAGGCCGCCCTCGCGGCGCGGGCGCTCCCGGCCGGGCGGGGGCAGGTCGGAGGCGAGGGGCGGGTCGAGGTCGAGGCGCGGCGGCGTCTGGCGGCCGGCCGGATCGAGGGCACCGTCGAGCAGGGGATCGGCATCCCCGACATCGGGCAGGCGCGGCTCGGCGCGGCTCTCGGTGCCGGTCGGCGTCAGGGCGTCGAGGTTCAGCGCCTGCTCGATCGCAGAGAGCGCGGCCTCGGCCGGATCCTTCAGCTTCTTCTCGGTCGCCATTCAACGCCTCGTCACACGGGTTTCACCGGCACCTGGGGAGGCTGATGCCAGAGACGCAACGTCCCGTTTACCATTACAGGATTAGACGCGGACACCGATTGCCGATACCCGAGCCGCCGTCCGACCCCAGAAACCGTTACGAGAATGGTTACCGGGTCCGCCGCCTTCCGGCTCCACCATCTTGGCGCAGATGAGGGTCCCTGCGCGATCCCCGTCCGGCGAATCGGGGGGTGAATCATGGGGAGAGGTTCGGCAACCCCCAGAAGATTGCGGATTCCGGGAGTTCGAGCATGCTGGCCATCGATCGTGCGGAGCTCGATGCGCAGACCTTCGGCGACGCCGAGCTGGCCGACGAGGTGCTGGCGCTGTTTGCCGGGCAATGCCGGTCGATCCTGCCTCGTCTGACCGACCCGTCCCTGCCAGCGGCCCAGCGCGCCGACCTCGCCCACACCCTAAAGGGCTCGGCCTCCGGAGTCGGCGCCACCCGGGTCCGCGCCTGCGCGGACGCCGCCGAGGCACGATTGCGGGCCGGCGCCGAGGCGGTCGCCCTCGACGACCTCGTTCAGGCCGTTGCGGCGGCACTGGCCGAGATCGCGCCGGACGCCGAGTCTTAAGAGCGGCCGTTCGCCGA
The DNA here is from genome assembly GCF_008039945.1 of Methylobacterium sp. WL64. Classification (NCBI taxonomy): domain Bacteria; kingdom Pseudomonadati; phylum Pseudomonadota; class Alphaproteobacteria; order Hyphomicrobiales; family Methylobacteriaceae; genus Methylobacterium; species Methylobacterium sp. WL64. The sequence goes on along the minus strand of NZ_VRVA01000009.1, from coordinate 42,372 downwards.
ACATGCGCCGATGCGGCGATCGATCCGGAACGGACCGCCGCCACCGCGCTTGCATTCCATGGCCTCAGCCGCCAAGCAGTCACCCCGCCCGTCGAAGCGAGGCCGCTCGACGCGAGCCCGGAGCCGAGCATGCCCAAGATCACATACGTCGACCACGCCGGGACGGAGAGGACCGTCGAAGGCAGCGTCGGCGCGACCGTGATGGAGACGGCGCTGCGCAACAACGTCCCGGGCATCGATGCGGAGTGCGGCGGCGCCTGCGCCTGCGCCACCTGCCACGTCTACGTCGCCGACGCGTGGATCGACGTCGTGGGCAAGGCCCAGGACATGGAGCAGGACATGCTCGATTTCGCCTCCGACGTGCGCGAGAATTCCCGTCTGTCCTGCCAGATCAAGATCGCCCCGAACCTGGACGGGCTCGTGGTCTCGACCCCGTCCCAGCAGGGGTAGCGGCTCTCACCGCACCAGCACCCGGGCCGCCGCGTCGAGCCCATCGAGGGTGAGGGGGAACATGCGGTCGCCGACGAGCCGCTGCACCATCCCGATCGACTGGGTGTAGCCCCAGTGAGTCTCCGGCACCGGGTTCAGCCACGCCGCCTTCGGGAAATGGGCGAGGAGCCGCTGCAGCCACACGGCGCCCGGCTCCGCGTTCCAGTGCTCCACCGACCCGCCCGGCGTGGCGATCTCGTAGGGGCTCATCGAGGCGTCGCCGACGAACACCACCCGATAGTCGCTGCCGTAAGTGCGGATCACCTCCGGCAGCGGGGTCCTGGCGTCGTGGCGGCGCCGGTTCTCGGTCCAGACCGCCTCGTAGGGGCAGTTGTGGAAGTAGTAATGCGCGAGGTGCTTGAACTCCGAGCGCGCCGCCGAGAACAGCGCCTCCGCCTGCTCGATGTGCCAGTCCATCGAGCCGCCGACGTCTAGGAACAGCAGCACCTTCACGGCATTGCGCCGCTCAGGCCGCAGCCGCACATCGATGTAGCCCTGGCGGGCGCTCTCGCGGATCGTGCCGTCGAGGTCCAGTTCCTCGGCCGCTCCCGTCCGGGCGAAGCGGCGCAGCCGCCGCAGAGCGAGGCGCATAGTGCGCGCGCCGATCTCGCGGTCGTCGTCGAGATCCTTGAACTCGCGCTTGTCCCAGACCTTCACCGCGCGGAAGTTGCGGTTGCCGTCCTGGCCGATGCGGATACCCTCGGGATTGTAGCCGTAGGCGCCGAACGGCGAGGTCCCGCCGGTACCGATCCATTTCGAGCCGCCTTGGTGACGCTCCTTCTGCTCGGCCAACCGCTGCCTCAGGGTCTCGAACAGCTTGTCCCAGCCGAGCGTTTGCAGCTCGGCCTTCTCGGCATCGGTCAGATACGTCTCTGCGAGCTTGCGCAGCCATTCCTCGGGGATGGCTGCAGGCTCCACCGCCTCCCCGAGCGTCTGCAGCCCCTTGAAGACGGTGCCGAACACCCGGTCGAACCGGTCGAGATGCGCCTCGTCCTTCACCAGGGCCGTGCGCGCCAGGAAGTAGAACGCCTCGACGTCCCGCTCGGCCAAGCCCCGGTCGAGGGCGCCGAGCAGGGTCAGGTACTCCTTGAGGGAGACGGGAACCTTGGCATCTCGGAGGGCCGTGAAGAAGTGCAGCAGCATCCCCGAAGAACGCGCCAGCAAAGCGCGCGGGTCAAGCCCGGGCGAATCAGCCAAGTTCTGGATCCGGCAGCCGGCACGTCCGGCGCTGATCTCAGAGTCTTTTCAGATGGTCGACAAGATTCATCGGCAGGCGAAGCGCTAATCCGGAGTCTCCCGGAGAGTCTCCAGAAGCCTCGGAGAGTCATAAGCTGGGCATAACTCACCGAATCTGTTGATATGTGCGGGTCCAAGCCTCGCGCAGACACTGAAACGGTCACGGGAATCGCTCAACTCGGCATCTCAGGTGTGTTCAGCCGCGAGGACGCGTGCCGCACCAACCGAAGCGAGGAGACCAGCAATGGCGGTCATCCTGCGGAATCTGACGGATTTCAAACGGTTTCTCGGGAAGCCGGGTGCGACGATTCAACTAGTGCGCAACACCTTCATGGATCGCCAGCCCGAGACGACCCGGGAGGCCTATCACGCCAAGGGCATGTACGCGCCGCGCGCCGTACAAGCCCTGTCGCGCAAGGCCGCGGTGTTCACCCTGCGGGGGTTCCCCGGGACCGTGTGGCTGTACTGGGACAAGGGCGCGCGCGGCTGGCGCTTCTCGGGGGACACCGTGACGGTCCCGCTGGTCACCGGCCTCGGGCCGGCGGACGAGATCGTGTACCGGTGCAGCTTCGCCGACGGGTTCGAGCCGGCGCCGCGCAACCGCGTCACGCGTCAGCCCAAGCACGCCGAGGCGCAGCTCGCCCCGGCGTGAGCCGGCACCCGGCTCACGCTCGCTGCGGGCCGGCTCAGGCCTCCTGGCGCCCGGCCTCCTGACGCGGCGGCGCCTCCTTCTTGGCCGGCGGCTTGCCGAGGGCCTTCCCGACGGTGCGCCGGGCCCGGAAGATCGGCTTGGCCTCGTTCTCGCGCTTCTTGAGCAGCGCGCGGTACTCGTCCCGCCGCTCGTGGATCGACGCGATGACGAGCCCCATCGGCACGCCGACATCGACCAGCACGGCCTCCGACAATTGTAGAGACGCCTCGATCGTCTCCGGCACGGCGTCGTCGACGCCCAGCTCGTAGAGCGCCGAGGCGTGCCGGGCGTCGCGGGCACGGGCGACGATCGTCAGGTCCGGCCGCTCAGCCCGGGCCGCCGCCACCGCCTGCTCAACCGCCCGCGGATTGTCGAGGGTGACCACAAGGGCGCGCGCCGTGGCGATGTCGCAGCGGCGCAAGATCTCGGTGTTGCCCGAATCCCCAAAGTAGACGGGCGCGCCGGCCCGGCGCTGCTCGGCGACCCGGGCCGCGTCGGAATCGAGGGCGAGGTAGGGAATCCCGTGCCGGTCCAGCATCTCGGCGACCTGGCGGCCGACGCGGCCAAAGCCCGCGATCACCACCCGGTTCTCCACCCGCTCCGGAAGCGGCTCCGTCTTCATGGCGGCCTGGGCGGCGCTGGCCGCGCCACGGCTCAGCCTGCGGCCCAAGGCCGCCAGGGCCGGGATCATGATCATGGTGACCGTGGTCACGATGAGCGCGGCGGCGCCGACATCCTCCGGCACCAGCCCGGTGGCGACTGCGCCCCCGATCAGCACGAAGGCGAACTCGCCGCCCGGCCCGAGCAGCAACGCCGCCTCCAGGGCCACCGGGCGCGAGATCTTGAGGGCGGGCGCGGCCATCATCACCACGGCGGCCTTGATCAGCACCAGCGCCAGCGACAGGCCGAGGATCGCCCCGGGCGCCGCCATGAGCTGGGCGGGATCCAGGTTCATGCCGACCGAGACAAAGAACACGCCGAGCAGCAGGCCCTTGAACGGGTCGATGGTCGCCTCGATCGCCCGGCGGTACTCGGTCTCGGCCAGCAGCAGCCCGGCCACGAAGGCACCCAGCGTCATCGACAGGCCGCTCGCCGCCGCCGTCAGCGCGGTGCCGACGATGACCAGGAGGCAGGCCGCCATGAACAGCTCGGTCGAGCGCGTCCGCGCCACCAGCTGGAACAGCGGGCGCAGGGCGAGGCGGCCGGCCACGACGATCAGCACCAGCGCGATCGCGGCCTGGCCCAGCGCCATGGCCAACGCCCAGCCCTTGTCGCCCTCGTCGCCGCGGCCGAGGACGGCGATCGCGAACAGGACCGGGGCGACCGCGAGGTCCTGGAACAGCAGGACCGCGAAGCTGGCGCGGCCGGAGGGCGCGTTGAGCCGCTTCTGCTCGGCCAGGACCGGCAGCACCACCGCGGTGGACGACAGGGCCAGCCCGATGCCGACGATCACCGCGCCCGCAAGCGGCACCTGCAGCCCGTACAGGATCGCCCCGAGGATCAGCGTCGAGCAGCCGACCTGCAGCGAGCCGAGGCCGAACACGAGCCGCCGCAGGGTGCGCAGCCGCTCCCACGACAGCTCGACCCCGATCATGAACATCAGGAAGATTACCCCGAACTCGGCCAGGTGCGAGATCTCGGTGCGGTTGCCGATGGTGAAGAGGTGGACGTAGGGATGGGTGTCGGCGAGCCGACCGAGGCCGAACGGTCCGAGCAGGGCGCCGGCGCCGATGAAGCCGAGCACCGGGGAGATCCGCAGGCGGTGGAACAACGGCACCACAATCCCCGCGGTGACGAGGAACAGGATCGCTTCCTTGTAGGAGCCGGCGTGGACTTCTGGCATCGGCGGCGGATCGAACCTCCTGTTTCCGACCGGCGCGGAGACCAATCACGGATGCGCGATCATGGGTCGGCCCCGCGCAGCGGGCAACCGCTTTCGGCCAAGGCAAGGCCGGCGAGGTGCGCTCGGACACAAGCCGGATACACGGCTCGGGTGAGACATTTGAGCCACCCGGATGCGGCTTGCCGGCGATCCACCGGCGAATTGCGTGCAGGGCGGCCCAAAATCGGCACAATGCCCGCATACACGCGGCGGTTAACTGGGCGTTAAGTTCGGCCAGGACCGCGCCCGAGCTGTAACACGGCGCCTGCGACTGGACCCGATGGATGTGACGAGGCCGATGATCTCCATCAAGTCGATATTCTCCGGTCCGACGGCCCCCCCGAGTCGCGATCTGCAGCGCGAGCGCCGCGAGTGGCGGCTCGAGTCGGACCGGTGGGTGCACCAGCGCCACGTCGACCGCGGCTACCGCATCAAGTGGGGCTACGTGGCGATCGCGTATCTCGTCGAGTTTATGGTGATCGGCGCCTCGCTCTGGGGCGCATGGCTGTTCGCGGGCGTCTACAGCGACGGCGACTGGCACGCCTTCTACTTCATGTTGCTGGCGCCCCTGGTCTACGCCGCCGTGGAGCTGTGCCGGGTGCCGCTCGGCATCCTGGCCCGCACCCAGCGCTCGCATTTCGTGCGCGGGCTCGCGGTGCTCGGCATCATCTTCGCGGCCGGCGTCACCACCAAGTCGGTGTCGCAGCTCGGCGAGATGATGTTCCATCCCCGCCTGATGGAAGCCGCCCGGACCAAGACCGCCCTGAAGGACGCCCAGGCCGACCGCGCCACGATCGGCGACCGCATCAAGGCGGCGGACGAGCGCGTGGCGCAGTACACGACCGAGCTCGACCAGATCGAGAAGCGGTCCTCCGACAACGCCCAGCAGCTTGCCGGCCTGCCGGCCCAGCGCTGCGAGCGGGTGTTCGGCACCAACAGCAAGGGCCGCAAGTACCAGAACCTGAAATGCGTGGCCGACCCGCGCGTGGCCGCCCTGTCGGCGGGCGTGACCAAGGCGTCGGCCGACCGTGCCGTGCTGATCAAGGAACTGGAGGACGCCCGCAAGGCGCGCGCGACCCTCGACCCAGGCGCCGCCGACCGGCGCGTGGCCGATGCCGAGCAGGGCTACCGCAACGCGGTCAACCGCTCGCAGCTGCACTCCTTCACCGCGATGGTCTACGGCGTCGATCCGATCGACGTGACCGAGCAACAGGTCCACGCCTTCCTGCGGATCTTCGTGTTCCTGCCCGCCGTCTGCGCCGCCTTCGCGTCGACCATCCTGGCGCTCTGCGCGGTCTCGACCCGCCGGACCTTCATGGATGAGGACGACCTGGGCGCCGCCGTGAACCCGGAGGCCGCGCCCTACATGCTGGACGCGATCGCCGACGCGCTGCGCTCGAACCCCGAGCCGATCCTGCCCCGCGCGGCCAACGCCACGGGTGCGGTGATCCCGATGAACCGCCCCGCCCAGACCCAGCAGAGCCTGCCCGGCCAGAGCCATCCGGGTCAGGCCGTTCCGGGTCAGCCCCTCCCTGCCGCGGGAGCCGGCGCATGAACTACGTCGCCGGCGGCACCCCTGAGAACGTCGCCCTCGCCCAGCAGGTGAACTCCCGCCTGCGGGCGGATTCGAGTTACGTGGCGGCGCGGGCCTTCCTGTTCCGCGCGCTGGGCTTCGGCGCCTTCGCGTGCCTGGCCGGCATCGGGATCGGGGCGGCGGCCTATGGCTGGGCCACCCTCAACCAGTTCGACACGGCGGCCGAGAAGATCGCCGCGGCCATGCAGACCGCGCTCTCGGACGTGACCCTGAAGACCAAGGGCGAGGTCACGCTGACCGACAACACGCTCAAGCTCGAAGGTCTGCCCAAGATGGGTGGCGGCGGCACACCGACGCCCACGAAGGCGCAGCTCGGCAGCGACGCCGCCCCGGCCTCGAAGGCGGCGGTGAACACCACCTTCACGGTGTTCAAGCAGGTACCCTATCTCGACGGCCAGATCGTCACCGGCTGGAATTTCAAGGACAACGCCGACCAGCCCTATCAGCAGTACTGCTACTTCTCCCGACGCTCCAACGAGTCGAAGGGCCAGGTCGAGATCAAGATCGACCTCGCGATGGACACCAAGACCCTGCCGCAGCCGCAGCAGTCCGACGTGAACCTGGAGATCCTGGCCCGGAACTGCGTCTGGCACGAGAAGGGGTAGACCCGTATCGCTTGCGGGACGGCATCGCCACGCGCTACCGGTTGCGTCCAGGCCAGTTTCTCCGAGAGCGCGATGCGATTTTCCGGAACCGAGTCCTACGTCGCGACCCCCGACCTGACCGCTGCGGTCAATGCCGCCGTGGTCTTGGAGCGCCCGCTCCTGGTCAAGGGCGAGCCCGGCACCGGCAAGACCGTGCTGGCCGAGGAGATCGCCCGGGGCCTGGGCGCGCCGCTCATCGTCTGGAACATCAAGTCGACCACCAAGGCCCAGCAGGGCCTCTACGAGTACGACGCTGTTTCGCGCCTGCGCGACTCGCAGCTCGGCGACCCGCGGGTCTCGGACATCGGCAACTACATCCGCCGGGGCAAGCTCTGGGAAGCGTTCACTGCGCCCGAGCGGCCGGTGCTTCTGATCGATGAGATCGACAAGGCCGACATCGAGTTCCCCAACGACCTCCTGACCGAACTCGACCGGATGGAGTTCCATGTCTACGAGACCGGCGAGACCGTGAAGGCCGTGCGCCGGCCGATCATGATCATCACGTCGAACAACGAGAAGGAACTGCCGGACGCGTTTCTGCGCCGCTGCTTCTTCCACTACATCAAGTTCCCGGACGCCGAGACGCTGATGCGCATCGTCGACGTGCACTATCCGGGCATCAAGCACCGCTTGGTCGAGGAGGCCCTGCGGGTCTTTCTCGAGACCCGCGAGGTCCCGGGCCTCAAGAAGAAGCCCTCGACCTCCGAACTGCTGGACTGGCTCAAGCTCCTCGTCTCTGAGGATATTTCGCCCGAGACCCTGCGCGAGCGTGACGGCCGCAAGCTGATCCCGCCGCTGCACGGCGCGCTGCTCAAGAACGAGCAGGATGTCAGCCTGTTCGAGAAGCTGGCCTTCATGATGCGCCGGGAGCAGCGCGGCGGCTGAGCGTCAAACTGCCTTGCCGGCATAGATATCGGTGATCCGCCCCAGCAGCGTCAGGGCATCCGCCTTCGCGCGCTGGAAGGCGTTGCGGCCGACGATGGAGCCGAAGCCGCCGCCCGCCTGGATGGCCCGGATCTCGTCGAGGAACGTGTCGTCCTCGGCCTGGGCACCGCCCGAAAAGATCACGATCCGCCGCCCGTTGAAGGCGCATTGCACCACGTGGCGGACGCGCTCCGCCGTGGTGCCGATCGGGATGCCGGTGGATTCGTAGACCCTCTTGGCCGCCGGCTGCTCGATATGGGCGGTGGGCAGCTTGACCTTGATGATGTGGGCTCCGAGCTGCGCGGCGATCTGAGCCGCGTAGCCGATCACGTCGATGGCGGTCTCGCCGTCCTTCGACAGCGCCGAGCCCCTCGCATAGGACCAGATCACCACTGCGAGCCCGGATCTCTTGGCCTCCTCGGCGATCGCGCGGATCTGGCCATACATGGCGTTGCGGTGCGCGGAGCCCGGATAGATCGTGAAGCCGATGGCGCAAGCGCCGAGCCGCAGCGCGTCCGCCACCGAGCCGGTGATCGCCTGCTCGGGATCCTCCTCGTCGGCCAGGAGGTCGTGGTCGTTGAGCTTGAGGATCAGCGGGATCCGCCCGGCATAGTCCCGGGCGCCCGCCTCGAGGAAGCCCAGCGGCGCCGCGTAGGCGTTGCAGCCCGCCGCCAGGGCCAATTCGAAATGGTAATGCGGATCGTAGGCCGGCGGGTTCGGGCCGAAGCTGCGGGCCGGGCCATGCTCGAAGCCCTGATCCACCGGCAGGATCAGCATCTTGCCGGTGCCGCCGAGCCGGCCGTGCTCCAGCATCCGGGCGAGGTTGGTCAGCGTGCCGGGGCTGTCGGCCCCGTACCAGGACAGGATCTCCGAAACGCGGGGCGAGCGATCCATGGCGCGACCTCCTCCGACAGAGACCGCCACCCTATGCGCGTCCCGCATCGGCGGCCCAGCTTTTCGAACCGGGCAGGATCGCCGAGGTTCCCGGGCGCCGCGCTTTGCGCTAACCGGGCCCCCGCGCCTGTTCGGCGCGCGTCGGTCACCCCATCCCGAGAAGGGCCCGCTCCATGCGCAGGCTGATCCTGTTGCGGCACGCCAAGTCGGATCGTCCGGCCGGCGTCGCCGACCACGAACGGCCGCTCAACGACCGCGGCCGCCGGGCCGCGCCCGCTGTCGGCGGCCACATCGGCCAAGAGGGTCCCCGACCGGACTTGGCCCTGGTCTCCACCGCCACCCGCACCCGCGAGACCTGGGATGCGGTCTCGGCCGCCCTCGGCGCACCCGAGGCGCGGTATCACCACGACATCTACGAGGCGCCGGCCGAGCGGATCCTCGGGCTGATCCGGGGGGCGCCGGACAGCGCGGAAACCGTGATCGTCGTCGGCCACAATCCCGGCCTGGGCGACCTCGCCGCGACCCTGGCCGGGGAGGGGCCGCGCAAGGAACGCACGCGCCTCGCCACGGAATTCCCCACCGCCGCCTACGCGGTGATCGCGTTCGACGCCGCGGCCTGGTCGGCGATCGCCCCGGGGCAGGGGCGGCTGGAGCGGTTCGTGCGGCCGCGGGACATCGACCCCGATCTGGGGGGCTGACGGCTCAGGCCACCGGCACCGCCTGATGTGCCTCAACCTCCGTGTGGGAGGGCAGGGGCGAGCCCGGCACGAAGGCGACGAAGGCCGCCCAGAAATCCTGCCGGATGGCGTCCCGTTCGCTCAGGATCTCGTGCCGGGAATCCGGCAGGACCAGGATGTGGCCGGCCTTCAGCCGCGCCGCGAACCGCTCGGTGTCCAGGGTCCCGCAGACCGGGTCGGCGCCGGCCGCGACGATCAGGGTGGGCAGCGTGATGCGCGGGGCGGCGCGCGGGTCGCGCAGGCGCGCCATCGCACGGAACGCCTCCGCGAGCCACGCGATCGTCGGGTCGCCGACCGCGCCGGCGCCGACCTGCCGGGCCGCCGCCGCGTTGCGGGCATAGCGCGCGGGATCCCGCGACAGCCGGTTGCCGACATAGGGCTTGGTGGCGATCGAGACCGGCTTGCCCAGCGGGATGTAGCGGTCGCCCAGCCCGATCCGGTGCAGGGACCGCGACAGGAACGCCGCCCCGGCGGGCCAGCGCACCATCCGGATCGACAGCATCGGCGCCACCGTCACCAAACGCCGGAACGGCAGCCAGCCGTCGAGCGCCCCGATCAGCGCGACGCAGCCCCCCATCGAATGCGCCAGGCCGACATGCGGCTCAGGCATCAGCGGCACCAGCACCGTCTCGGCCACCGCCCGCAGGTCGAGGCGATAATCGTCGAACCGGCCGACATGGCCCTTGTGCGGGTCGTCGACCCGCCGGTCCGACTCGCCCTGGCCGCGCCAGTCGAACGCCACCACGGCGAAGCCCCGCGCACGCAGGTCGTGGATGGTCTCGTAGTACTTCTCGATGAATTCGGCCCGTCCCTGGAGCAGGCAGACCGTGCCCCGGCAGGTCCGCGTCGTGGCCTGCCAGTAGGCGGCCCGCAGCGTGCAGTCGTCGCGGGTGCCGACCGCGATCAGGGTGCCGCCCGGCGGCACCGGATTGTCCGGCGTGCCGCGCAGGGTCAGGAGCGGCGGCTCCCGTCCGATATCGCCGTCCAACCGTCTCACGGGCCAACCTCAGTCCGTCCGCATGCCGGGTCCGCATGCAAGCGTCACCGTAGCGGAAAAATCTCGCACCCGGGTCCTTCCGGAGGTCTTGAACCCGGTTTTTTGCCCCCCGATATCCCGTCTGTGCCGGCCGTCAGGCGGCACGAACGACGGGTCCGGCCCATCGGGCGGACCGCTTCTGCATGTTGCTCATACGAGGATATGTCATGCGTCAGTTCGATCTCGCTCCCCTGTATCGTTCCACCGTCGGCTTCGACCGACTGTTCTCCGCCCTCGACCAGTTCGCCACCGCCGAGGCGGCGCCGACCTACCCGCCCTACAACATCGAGCGGACCGGCGAGAACGCCTACCGCATCACCGTCGCGGTCGCCGGCTTCACCGAGTCCGACCTGTCGATCGAAGTGCGGGAGAATGCGCTGACCCTGAAGGGCGAGCGCAAGGCCGAGCCCAAGGCGGAGTTCCTGCACCAGGGCATCGCGGCCCGTGCCTTCGAGCGCCGCTTCCAGCTCGCCGACCACGTCCAGGTGACCGGCGCGGCCCTGGAGAACGGCCTCCTCCACATCGACCTCGTCCGCGAGGTCCCGGAGGCGAAGAAGCCGCGCCGCATCCAGATCGCCACGGCCGGGACCCCGTCCGCCCCGGTGATCGAGGGTGACGTGCGCAAGGACCCGGTCCCGCAGGCGGCCTGATCCGGTCGCGGCTCGGAACCCGCTACGCTGTTGGAGCGCCCCGGCCCCGGCCGGGGCGCTTTCGTGTCGGGGCTGTCATAATGGCGTGTGCGGTTCGTGCTCTCTGTCCTTCCCGACGGTGCACGATCGTGCGCCCGGAGTGAACCCGTCCATGGTCGCCAATCTCGCCCGCGGAGCCTACAGCGCGCTCGGAGCCGGCTGGCACAAGGGCGTTCAATGGGGGGTCGGCGCGCCGATCGCGAAACTGCGGCGGCGCCACGCGCTCGTCCAGGCGGAACCGGCGGCCATCGCCGACATCCTGTCGGGCGAGCGGGCGATCCGTCTGCCGGAGCCGTTCGAGGGGCGCAGCCTGGGCCGGATCGGCAACCTCGAGGTCCGGTTAGCTTCGAAGAAATCCGAAATCCGGCGCGCGCAGCGCCTTCGGTTCAAGGTGTTCTACGAAGAAATGGCGGCGATCCCGACGGGTCTTGCGGCTTTGTCACGACGAGACGCCGACGCCTACGACGCGCTCTGCGACCATCTCCTCGTCCTCGACCATGACGCGCCCCGGCGGAAGAAGCCGTTCGTCGAGCATCGGCCCAAGGTGGTCGGCACCTACAGGTTGCTGCGCGGCGAGGTCGCCGAGCGCCATGCCGGCTTCTACTCCGAGGGCGAATACGATCTGGAGCCGATCCTGGCGGCGCAGGGGCATCGGCGCCTGCTGGAACTCGGCCGCTCCTGCGTGCTCAAGCCCTACCGCAGCAAGCGCACCGTCGAGCTGCTCTGGCAGGGGATCTACGCCTACGTGCTGCATCACCGGATCGATGCGCTGATCGGCTGCGCCAGCCTGGAGGGCACCGATCCGGACCGGCTGGCCCTGCCGCTGTCATTCCTACACCACCATGCCCGCGCACCCGAGGCGTGGCGGGCCCGGGCCCTGCCGGAGCGTGCGGTGTCCATGGATCGGATGCCCCGCGAGGCGGTCGATCCCAAGGCGGCTCTTCAGGCGCTGCCGCCCCTGATCAAGGGCTATCTGCGGCTTGGCGCGACCTTCGGGGAGGGCGCGGTGATCGACCGCCAGTTCGGCACCACCGATGTGTTCGTGGCGCTTCCGGTCGAGGCGATCGGCGCGCGCTACCGCGGGCATTTCGCGCCGGCGAACTGAGCCCCGGTCGCCGACCCATCAAAAAAATCCCGGTTTCAAAAGGTCCGTGACCTCTTGCGGGTCCAGGGCAGAGACCCGGCACAGGGATCTCGAGGCTGCGCGCCCCGAACTCCGCCGAAGGGCTGCAAGCCCTTCGGGATCCCCTCCTGTCGCTCCTACAGATCGCCCAAAGCCAGTTGGCCCTGATTGCGCGCCTTGGCGGGCACCTTCGTGGCGGCCGCCTTGCGCTCCTTCGGCCGCGCGGTAGCCAGAGGCGGCTTCTTGGGCTTGGGGTCGCCGCGCATGCGGGCCAGCGCCTTGTCGCGGGCCACCGCCTCGGGGGCCTGGGGGTCGTCCGACAGCCACTTGCCGCGCTTGATCACCTCGTTGACCCGGCCCTGGTTGACCCCGACCTTGAACGCGATCTCCTGCTGGGTCATGCCCGTGGAGGCGTGCAGGTCGAGAATCGCCCGGGCGAGTTCGGGCGTCATCTTCTGGCCCGTGAGACGGCGGGCCGGCTTGACCGTGCGGGTGGCGCGGTCGCGCTCGCGCAGGCGCTCCAGCAACGCCAGCGCCATGTTCATGCCATGCTCGCGCAGGGCTTCCTCGAATTCCTTCAGGGTCGCCATCGGCGCCATCCTCCGCCGGGCTCGTGGGCCGGTATGCGAGGGGGAACGTGCCGGGAACGCGGCGGTTGCGCAAGCACCCGGGGCGGCGCCCCCGGCCGGTGCCAGTGGACGAGCGATGTCATCCACCGGAAATGCGGGCCCTGGCCTCCCGCGGGCGGCTCGGCTACAGGATTGCGCCCCGTCTAGCCCCTCTTCGGCCCGGCAGATCCAGCCCGAACACGATGATCAGCCCGATCCGCACAGTCGTCGCCGGTGAGAATGCCGGCTCCCTGGCCCGGGAGCTGGAAGCCGGGGCGGTGCTGCTGTTCCCGGACCTGCCGTTCCCATTCAGCGCGTACGAGCACCGGTTTACCGAGCGCCCCTTCGCGGACGGAAAGGCCAAGAACGTCAACATCCGGGGCGAGGCCGCGGAGCTGCGCGGCGCCGCCGGCACCCCGGAGGAACAAGAGGCCCTGCGCCAACTCCTGATCCGCTACCGCGCCTTCGCCCGGGACCTGATCGGCACCTACCTGCCGGATTACGCCGACCGGGTGGCGCTCGCCGGCACCTCCTACCGCCCGTTCGACGTGGACCGGCGCAAGCTCAGCTGGCGGCGCGACGACACCCGGCTGCATGTCGACGCCTTCCCGTCGAACCCGATCGGCGAGAAGCGGATCCTGCGGGTGTTCCGCAACATCAACCCGTCCGGCGAGCCCCGCCGCTGGCGGGTCGGCGAGGATTTCGGGTCGATGGCGGAGACGTTCCTGCCCCGGCTGCCGCGCTACGCGCCGCTCACGGCGCGGCTGCTCGCGGCCCTGCGGATCACCAAGGCCCGGCGCTCCGAATACGACCACCTGATGCTGCACCTGCACGACGCCCTGAAGCAGGACGAGACCTATCAGGCCAGCGCCCCCCAGGCCGACGTCGCGTTCCGGCCCGGCGAGACCTGGGTGACCTTCTCCGACCTCGTGATGCACGGGGCGATGGGCGGCCGCTACATGTTGGAGCAGACCGCCTACCTGCCGGTCGCCGCCCAAGCCGATCCCGGCTTGAGCCCGCAGCGTATCCTGGCGGCCAAGCTCGGCCGCCCCCTCCACGCGTAAGGAAAAGGATTCGACGCCATGATCCTCGAAATTGCACAGATCGAGATCAAGCCCGGCATGGAGGCGGCGTTCGAGGCCGGCATCACCGAGGCCTCGGCGATCTTCAAGGCCGCCAAGGGCTGCCGCGCCTTCGAGGTCCGCCGCTCGATCGAGCATCCGCAGCGCTACCGGCTGATGATCCACTGGGACACGCTGGAGGCCCACACCAAGGACTTCACCGGCTCGCAGCCCTGGCAGGATTACCGCGCCCTGGTCTCGCACTGCTTCGCCGGCCCGGTCTCGGTCGAGCACACCGAGCAGGTGCTCAAGGCGTTCTGAATTTTTGGGATCGCGCACCGCGCTCGCGGTAGGAGCGGGACGATCGACCACCGGTGACCCGGGACACGCGCGGGTTGCCTGTCCCGTGCAGGCTCGGTCGTTCGCACATCGCAGCTGGAATGTTCATCGTTTCAGCGCGCGGAAAGCTCCGTCTCGTTCTTCAAGCGGTGGCTGGATCGATGCCGCCACGGGCGGTCGTCCCGGGACCGCGCAGCGGAGCCCGGGATCCAGAACCATCGCTGTGTCGAGCTCCTGCACGGACAGCGTTTCTGGGTTGCCGCCCCCGCGGCCCCTTCGGGTCCGGGCTCGCCTGCCGCGCCCCGGAATGACGGCGCGGGTCAACAGGTATGGGGCATTGATCCTCAGGAGGTGAATTGTCCAACCTGTGCAACCCGTAGCCCGCTAAGGGGGGGCGGAAGAGCGCCGGCCTGCCTCGCGCAGACCTCTCTTGCGGCCGAGGACCGTCCGGAGGGCACTCTGTGCATCCGCCCGCCCATACGGGCGCGGGGGTGCGTTGCAGCCTGCAAAAGCCCATCGCGCCTCGATCCTGTCGCGGCCATAGCTCCGCGGAAAGGGGCCGCGGAGCGGCTCTCAACACGCATCCGAAGCGTTGCGGCGGGATCGATCGGTGCTAGGCTCCCGGCCGGCCGATCCCGGGACGAATCGTCCTGGATCCGGGGCCGACGAGGGCAGGCGTATGGCGTGGCGGATCCGGCTGGCGGGTGCTCTGGCGCTTCTGGCAGGTCTCGCCTGCGGGCCGGCCCTCGCCCAGACGACGCCGGCCTCGCGCACCGCGCCCCGTCAGGCTGCAGCCTTCGAAAGGACCTTCGTCCGGGCCGATCTCGCCAGCGCCGCCGTGCGGCTCGAGGCGGTGCTGAAGGCCGAGGCCGGCGGACCGCTCAGGCCGGCCGTTCAGTCCCGGGCCGCGGGACAGGCGCTGCTCGCCGCCGGCAAGCCGGACGAGGCGCTTGTCACGCTCACCGCCGCGGTCGCGGCCGACCCGGCCGACATCCGGAGTTGGCAGGCGTTCTCCCGCGCCGCCGCGGCAGCGGCCGATGCCCTGGAGGAGAACGATTACCAGGGCCGTGCCCGCCTGCGGGACCGGGCCGCCGCAGCGGCCTACCGGGCCTACGAGCGCGCCGGCTCGCCCGCCGACGCGGCGGCCTCCCTGGCGCAGCTCGGCGCCCTGGAGGCCGGGCAATCCAACTGGCGGCCGGCCCTGAACGCCTACGCGGCCAGCCTGGCCCTCGACGACCTGCCCGCGACGCACCGGACCTACGAAGCCCTGCGGGCCGAGCACGGCTTCCGCATCCTCGACTACAAGGTCGATTCGGATGCCGCCGCGCCGCGCCTGTGCTTCACCCTCTCGGAGCCGGTGGTCCCCAAGACCGACTACGCCCCCTACGTGGCGGTCTCGGGCAGCAGCAGCGCCGCCGTGACCGCCGAGAACGCGCAGGTCTGCCTCGACGGGCTGAAGCACGGCGGCCGCTACGCGGTGGTCCTGCGCCAGGGGCTGCCGTCTGCGGTGGGCGAGAGCCTGCTCAAGTCCGCCGATTACGAGATCTACGTCCGCGACCGCGCCCCGCAGGTCCGGTTCACCGGGCGCAACTACGTCCTGCCCCGCACCGGGCAGGCGGGGGTGCCCCTGGTCTCGGTGAATGCCGCCAAGCTCGACGTCGAGGTCCTGCGCATCGGCGACCGCGGGCTGCTGCCAACCCTGCGCTCCGAGGATTTCCTGGGCCAGCTCAGCGGCACGAATGCCGCGACGCTGGCGGCCGAGAAGGGCCAGCGCGTCTGGAAGGGCACGCTCGACACCGCCAAGGCCGAGCTGAACCAGGAGGCGGTGACCGCCTTCCCGGTCCTGCAGGCCGTGGGCAAGCTGGAACCCGGGATCTACGTGATGGTGGCCCGGCCCTCCGGTACGGTCGCCGGGGACGAGGACGGATACGAGACGCAGGCGACCCAGTGGTTCGTGGTCTCGGATCTCGGCCTCACCGCCACCAAGGGGCGGGACGGGGTCAACGTGGTCCTGCGCTCGCTCGCCTCCGCGCAGGTCCTGCCGGGGGCCGAGATCCGGCTGGTCGCCCGCAACAACGAGGTACTGGGCACCGCCAGGACCGACGCCCAGGGCCGGGCCGTGTTCGGTCCGGGCCTCGCCCGCGGGGAGGGTGGCACCGCGCCGAGCCTCGTAGTCGCCCAGGCCGGGGACGATTACGGCTTCCTCGACCTCAACCTCGGCGCCTTCGACCTGACCGACCGGGGCGTGAAGGGCCGGCCCGAGAGCGGCGGCCTCGACGCCTACCTGTTCACCGAGCGGGGGGTCTACCGCTCGGGCGAGACCGTGCAGATCACCGCCCTGCTGCGCGACCCACGGGGCGCGGCGGTGCCGAACCTGCCGCTGACCGTGGTGGTGAAGCGCCCGGACGGGGTCGAGTATCGCCGGGTTTCGGTGCCGGACCAGGGGCTCGGCGGCCGGGCGCTGCCGCTGCCGCTGCTGTCGGGCGCCATGCGGGGCACCTGGCGGATCGCCGCCTACAGCGACCCGAAGGCGCCGGCCCTGGGCGAGACCAGCTTCCTCCTGGAGGATTACGTCCCCGAGCGTCTGGAGGTGACCCTCAAGCCGGCGCAGGCCGGCCTGCGCCGGGGCGAGGCCGCGCAGGTCGCCGTCGCGGCACGCTACCTCTACGGCGCCCCGGGCGCCGGGCTCGACGTCTCGGGCAGCGTCGTCGTGCAGCAGGCCGCCTCCGGCTCCGGCATCAAGGGCCTGGAGGGCTACGCCGTCGGCCTAGACGACGAGGCGGTGGAGCCGGTCACCCAGGAGATCTCCGGCGGGGCGACCACGGACGCGCAGGGCCTGGCCACGATCCTGGTGCCGATCCCGGACCTCGCGGCGCCGCGGCCCCTGGAGGCGAAGATCACCCTCGCGGTCGGCGAGCCCGGCGGGCGGGCGCTGTCGCGCAGCCTCACCCTGCCGATCCTTCCGGCCGCCCCGGTGCTGGCGATCCGGAAGGGTTTCTCGGACCTGAAGGACGGCGGACGTGCGACCTTCACGGTGGTCTTCGCGGCCCCGGACGGTACGCTGCTGGCCCGGCCGGGCGTGACCTGGACGCTCTCGCAGATCGACCAGAGCTACCAATGGTACCGCGCCGGCGGCCGCTGGTCGTTCGAGCCGGTCAAGACAAGCCGCCGCGTCGCCGAAGGCGGCCTCGACCTCGGGGCCGGCGGGTCGGGCCTGATCGAGGCGCCGGTCGGCCTCGGGCGCTACCGGCTCGAGGTCTCGGCCGCGGGCGCCCCGGACGCCACCGCGAGCCTCGGCTTCACGGTCGGCTGGGGCGGCTCGGAGACCGCCGAGGCGCCGGACCTGCTCGACCTCACCCTCGACAAGGCCGCCTATGCGGCGGGCGACACGCTGCGGGCCAAGATCAGCCCGACGTTCAAGGGGCAGGCCAGCCTCATGGTGGTGGGCGACCGGGTGCACGAGACCGTCGAGGTCAGCGTCCCGGCGGGCGGCACCACCGTCAGCCTTCCGGTCAAGGCCGAGTGGGGCGCGGGCGCCTACCTGGTCGCCACCGCCTACCGGCCCCTCGACCAGGCGGCCAAGCGGCTGCCGGGGCGGGCGCTCGGGCTCGCTTGGTTCTCGGTGGACCGCGAGCGGCGCAGCCTCGGCGTCGCCGTGAAGGCCCCGGAGCGCACCCGTCCGCGCCGGGACCTGACGATCCCGGTGCAGCTCAGCGGGCTGAAGTCCGGCGAGCCGGCACGGATCACCGTGGCTCTGGTCGATGTCGGCATCCTCAACCTGACCCGCTACGAGGCGCCGAACCCGACCCGGTACTTCCTCGGCCAGAAGGCCCTGGGTCCGGAGTTCCGCGACCTCTACGGCTACCTGATCGACGGCATGCAGGGCTCGGCCGGGGCGATCCGATCCGGGGGCGACGCGGGGGGCGGCGAGCTCGCCGACGCGCCGCCGACCCAGGCGCCGCTCGCCCTGTTCTCGGGCGTCGTGACCGTGGGGCCGGACGGGGCGGCCAGCGTCACCTTTCCGCTGCCGGCGTTCAACGGCACCGGCCGCGTGATGGTCACCGCCTGGAGCGGCGACCGGGTCGGACAGGCGCAGGCGGACGTGATCATCCGCGACCCCGTGGTGCTCGCCGCCACGCTGCCGCGCTTCCTCGACACCGGCGACCGCTCGCGCCTGTTCATGGCGCTCGACAACGTCGAAGGCGCGGCGGGCGACTACACGGTCGACATCGCCCCGTCCGGCCCGATCCTGATCGGCGCCGGGGCCCTGCGCCAGACGATCCGGCTGGAGGCCGGGGGCAGGGGCCAGGTCGCGGTCCCGATCACCGCCGCGGGGCCGGGCACGGCACGGCTCGACCTCGCCCTGTCGGGGCCCGGCCTCGACGGCCCTCTCGGCCAGAGCTTCGCGCTCGGCGTGCTGCCGGGGACCGGGGCGCTGCTGCGCCGGTCGGTGCGCAGCCTGGCGCCCGGGGCCGGCCTGACGGTGAGCGCCGACCTGCTGGCCGACCTGCTACCCGGAACCGGCAGCGTCTCGCTCTCGGCCTCGGCGCTGCCGGGCCTCGACGTTCCGGCGCTGCTCCAGGCCCTCGACCGCTATCCTTACGGCTGTTCCGAGCAGATCGTCAGCCGGGCGATGCCGCTGCTCTACGTCAACCGGCTGGCCGGGCCCGACAAGCTGGCCCTCGACGCGAACGTCGACGATCGCGTGCGCGAATCGATCGAGCGGCTGCTCGCCCGCCAGGATGCGAGCGGCGATTTCGGCCTGTGGTCGGCGCAGGGATCGGGCGACGTCTGGCTCGATGCCTACGTCACCGACTTCCTCACCCGCGCCCGGGAGCGCGGCTTCGCGGTACCGCAGCCGGCCTTCACCCAGGCGTTGGACCGCCTGCGCAACACCGTTGCCAACGCCACGGAGGTGCGCGACGGGGGCGCCGACCTCGCCTACGCCGCCTACGTGCTGGCCCGCAACGGCCGGCCGGTGATGGGCGACCTGCGCTACCTCGTCGACACCAAGCTCGACGCCTTCGCGACCGGGCTCGGCCGGGCGCAGCTCGCCGCCTCCCTGGCGCTCCTGGGCGACCGGGGTCGCGCCGCCAAGGCGATGGACGCGGCGCTGGCCACGCTGCGATCACAGCGGGATACGGGCGTGTACCGGGCCGATTACGGCTCCCGCCTGCGCGATGGAGCCGGTCTGATCGCGCTGGCGGCCGAGAGTGGGCTGACCCAGGTCGCGCTGGCCCCGGTGGCCGCGGTGATCGGCGAGGAATCACAGGACACGCGGACCACCAGCACACAGGAGAATGCCTGGCTGGTGCTCGCGGCCGAGGGCCTGTCCAAGGAGGCCGACGCTCTGTCGTTCAGCCTCGACGGCGCGGTGCAGGCCGGGCCGCTCGCCCGGATCTACCGGGGGCCTTCCCTGGATGGGCGCAGCGTCGCGCTGGTCAACACCGGCCGGGCGCCGGTGCAGGTGGTGCTGGGCGTGAACGGCAGTCCGCTGGTGCCCGAGCCCGCCGCCGCCCAGGGCTACAGGATCGAGCGCAGCATCCACCGGCTCGACGGCAGCGTGGTCGATCCGGCCCACGGCCTGCGCCAGAACGACCGGCTCGTGGTGGTGCTCAAGGTGACCGAGGACAAGGCTCAGGCCGGGCGGATCCTGCTGGTCGATCCGCTGCCGGCGGGGCTGGAGATCGACAACCTGAAGCTGCTCGACGCCGACGCCCTCCAGGGCCTCGCCTTCGCCAAATCGGAGGTGCAGCCGGTCCACACCGAGTTCCGCGACGACCGCTTCGTGGCCGCCTACGACCGCGATCCGAGCCACTCGGCGTTCTTCACCGTGGCCTACACGGTCCGGGCGGTCTCGCCCGGGACCTACGTGCACTCGGGCGCTTCGGTGGAGGACATGTACCGGCCGGCGCGGTTCGGCCGGACGGCCACCGGCAGCGTGGAGATCGGCGCGGCGCGCTAGGTGTATGGTCCCGGGATCGGTCCGCCTATCGGGGCGAGTCGCCGACAAGCGCGCGCGGCTGCCCGGCCGGGCGCCGAAACGCAACCGCCCCGCCGCGTTCTGACCATGCCGCTGCGTTGCAGCGCCGGCATGGTGCATTGCGGAACCCCGACCGGTGCCGCCCATTCCTCCAGGTCCCGTTCGGAACCCGTGGAGGTCATGCCCGATGCCGGACCTTGATGCCCTGACCGGCCGCGCCGCCTCCGTGCTGGCCTATCTGCCGTGGTGGGCCGAGAGCCTGATCCTGATCGTCACCTGCTGTGCCGTGGTGATTCCGCTGCACGGGGTCGCGTACCGGGCGATGAAGCGGGCGGTGGCGAGCAAGAGCCTGTTCTGGCGCTCCCTGGTCTCACGCATCCGCGGACCGAGCCGCCTGGGCCTGATCGTCGTGGCGATCAGCCTCGCCTCGACCACGGTGCGCCTGTCCTGGGAGGTGCGGATCGCCCTCAACCAGCTCCTGCTCGTCGCCTTCGTGACGCTCACCGGCTGGTGCTGCGCCACCGCGCTCCACATCGCCACGGTGATCTACCTGCGCCGGTTCAAGCTCGACGCCGAGGACAACCTGCTGGCGCGCAAGCACTTCACCCAGATGCGCATCCTGGAGCGCGCCGCCGTCACCCTGGTCGGCCTGATCACCGTCTCGGTGGCGCTCATGACCTTCGAGCCGGTGCGCCAGTACGGGGTGAGCCTGCTGGCCTCGGCGGGGGCCGCCGGCCTGATCCTGGGGCTGGCCATGCAGCCGGTCCTGTCGAACCTCGTTGCCGGCATCCAGATCGCCATCACCCAGCCGATCCGGATCGAGGACGCGATCATCGTCGAGAACGAGTGGGGCTGGGTCGAGGAGATCACCGCGACCTACGTGGTGGTGCGCCTGTGGGACTGGCGGCGCCTGGTGCTGCCGCTGACCTACTTCATCCAGAAGCCGTTCCAGAACTGGACCCGGGACGGCGCCTCGCTGATCGGCAGCGTGTTCCTGTATGTCGACCATCGCGCCCCGGTGGCCCGGATGCGCGAGAAGCTGTCGGAGATCGCCGCCGCCACACCCCTGTGGGACGGCAAGGTGGTCAACCTCCAGGTCTCGGACGCCCGGGAAACCTCTATCGAGATCCGGATACTGGTGAGCGCCCGCAATGCGCCCCAGGCCTGGGACCTGCGGTGCGTAATCCGGGAGGCGATGATCACCTGGCTCCAGGCGGAGCACCCCGAGGCCCTGCCGCGGCACCGGACCGAATGGGTCGGCGCCGAGGAGCCCCCCTTGCGCCGGGCCGACGGGCACCGGATCGCCGCGTAATCGCCAGGGTCCAAAAGAGGATCCCAAAGGGCCATGCCCTTTGGCGGAACGTCACGGGGAAGCCCGACAGCGGGCGAAGCCCGGCAGTAGCAAGGCTTCGCCCTGCACCCAGGAAAGGTCTCGGACCTTTCGCAACCCTGACCGGGTCAGTCGTCGGTGCCGGCGTAAAAACTCTCCACGCCGATGCCCTCTTCCTGCATCAGCCGGGCCCGGGCGCGCAGCTTCTCGGTCTCGCTCTTGAGCTGGCCGCAGGCGGCCAGGATGTCCCGGCCCCGGGGGGTGCGCACCGGCGAGGCGTAGCCGGCGTTGAACACGATCTCGGAGAAGCGCTCGATCCGGTCCCAGTCCGAGCACTCGTAGCGGCTGCCGGGCCAGGGATTGAACGGGATCAGGTTGATCTTGGCCGGGATGCCCTTGAGCAGGCGGACCAGCTCGCGCGCATCCGCGTCCGAATCGTTCACGCCCTTCAGCATCACGTACTCGAAGGTGATACGGCGCGCGTTGCTCACGCCCGGATAGGTCCGGCAGGCTTCGAGCAGCTGGGCGATCGGGTATTTGCGGTTGAGCGGCACCAGCTCGTTGCGGAGATCGTCGCGCACCGCGTGGAGCGAGATCGCCAGCATGGAATTGGCCGCCTCGCCCAGCCGAGGGATCTGCGGCACGACCCCGGAGGTGGAGACCGTGATGCGCCGCCGCGACAGGGCGAGCCCCTCCTGGTCGGACATCACCCCCACGGCGTCGATCACCGCGTCGAGGTTGTACAGGGGCTCGCCCATACCCATGAACACGATGTTGGTCACCAGGCGTCCCGCGTCGCCGCCCCCGGAGGCGTCGCGGCTCGGCATCTGGCCGGGCCAGTCGCCGAGCTCGTCCCGGGCGGTCACCAGCTGCTGCACGATCTCGGCGGCCGAGAGGTTGCGCACGAGGCGCTGCGTGCCGGTGTGGCAGAACGAGCAGGTGAGGGTGCAGCCGACCTGCGAGGAGACGCAGAGCGTGCCCCGGTCCGGACCCGGAATGTAGACGCACTCGATCTCGGCGCCGCGGTTGTGCTCCTGCGGGTTGGTCGGAGCCATGCGCAGCAGCCACTTGCGGGTGCCGTCGCGGGAGACCTGGCGGCTGGCGACCTCGGGACGCTCCAGGGTGAAATGCTGCGCCAACTCGGCTTTCAGGGCCTTGCCGACATTGGTCATCTCAGCAAAGTCGTGGGCGCCCCGGAAGTTGACCCAGTGCCAGAGCTGGCCGGCCCGCATCCGGCTCTCGCGCTCGGGCACACCCATCGCCACGAGCTGCGCCTTGAGCGCGTCGCGGGTCAGCCCGACCAGCGAGGGGCGCCGGCCGGGGAGCGGCATGGGTTGGAAATCGGGCGCCTTCTCGATCGCGGCATCGGCCGCGCGGGCGCTGTCGAGCGACGGCGTCGCCATAGCGTTCAAACGATCCATTCGATTGGAAAGGGTTTGATATAGGCGATTGCGCCGGCGAATGCGAATGCGCGCCGCCCACAGGGGGCCTGACGGAGAGCCATGGCGAGCGATACCCGAGCCGGGCAGGCGATCTACAACAACCGGACGTTACGGCTGTACGACCTCGTCGTGCTGCGCCTGTCGAACCCGCTGGTCTGGCGCTGCCCGACCGCGCGGATCCTCGCCCTCTACCACCGGCACGTGGGCACCGCCCATCTCGATGTCGGCGTCGGGACCGGCTAGTACCTCGACCGTTGCCGTTTACCGTCTCCGACGCCTCGGGTCGGGTTGATGGATCTCAAAGCCGACAGCCTCGCCTTCGCGGCCCACCGGATCGCGCGTTATCGGCCCGAGATCTATCGCGTCGACGTGCTCGGCGCCCCGGCCGGCGGCCTCGCGCCGTTCGACTCGATCGGCCTAACCTACCTGCTGCATTGCCTGCCGGGGGACATCGCCAAGAAAGCGAAAGCCTTCGACACGGTGCGCCCGTGCCTGCGCGACGACGGTGTGGTGTTCGGCGCCACGATCCTCTCGGGCGGCGTCCCGGTCACGGCTGCGGCGCGGACCCTCATGCGGATCTACAACCGCAAGGGCGTGTTCTCGAACGTCGACGACACCCTGCCAGCCCTGCGCAGCCCTCGATCAGCGCTTCCGGTTCGTGGAGATCACGGTCGTCGGCTGCGTTGCCCTGTTCGTCACGCGGGGGCCGCGCTGATCCGGCCACGGTCTTTGCGGGCGCAGCGAAGCAATCCAGCGGCGCCACGTCCACCGACCTCGCGCCGTCCCGGGTTGCTTCGCCGGACTCGCAATGACGGGCCTGAAAAAGGGCGCCCGCAGGCGCCCTCATTCAATGTGCAAAGTCCCGACAGAATCAGGCGGCGGCGGACTTCACCGGGATGCCCTTCTCGGCCAGGAAGGTCTGCAGCTCGCCCGACTGGAACATCTCGCGGGTGATGTCGCAGCCGCCGACGAACTCGCCCTTCACGTAGATCTGCGGGATGGTCGGCCAGTTCGAGAAGGCCTTGATGCCCTCGCGGATGCCCTGGTCGGCCAGCACGTTCACGCCCTTGAACGGCACTTCGAGGTAATTGAGGATCTGCACCACCTGGCCCGAGAAGCCGCATTGCGGCATCTGCGGGGTACCCTTCATGAACACCACCACGTCCTGGGAGGCGATCTCGTTCTGGATGGTTGCGTTGGCGTCGGTCATTAGGTCAGTCCTCGTGCGATAGCGTGATTTAGGGGTGACCAGGGTCGGAATTCAACACCGTGGCGAGACGCTCCAGCGCTTCGTCCATGTCGAAGCCGGGCGCCGTTATCGCCTCGGGCGTGAACGGCATGCGGTCCGGCAACCCGCCGAGCAGTGCGTCGCCGAACATCCCGAGCGAGGAATCAGCAATCTTTCTGGCTGACGACCAAAGCGCGTCCCAGTCGATGCGCTGCCGCATCGACCGCCGATAATTCCGACGCGCGGATGCCTGAAAAACAAGGACCTCCTTGCGCCAGGATTTCGTAGATTGGGCACCAGGCGCCGACGCATATTTGAGGACGTGGATCAACAGCTGGAGGATAGCACTCTCGACCCGCTCAAGATCGGCCCGCCCCACGCTCTCGATCTCCTCGATCACGTTCGCCCAATCGACGACATTCGACAGGTCGCCGCGCATGGCGAGGGCGCGCAAGGCCGTGACCTGCTCCTCAGCCCAGGTCACGATGTCGTCGTCGTAGAGGCTCGGTCCGTTGTCCATGGCCGCGAATCCCGCGTGAGGCGTCAATCCTGCGGGACGCCCGTGGTCAGCGCAAGGGCGTGCAGCACGCCGCCCATCCGGCCCTGGAGGGCGCCGTAGACCATCTGGTGCTGGGCCACCCGGGTCTTGCCCTTGAAGGCCGCAGACAGGACGGTGGCCGCGTAATGGTCGCCATCGCCCGCGAGGTCGCGGATCTCGACCTGCGCGTCGGGCAGGGCCTCGCGGATCATGCGCTCGATCTCGCCCGCATCCATCGGCATCGAAAAACTCCCAGGGCGTTGAGGGGTCAGGCGGCAGGCGCGGCCGGCTGGCTCGCCATGTAGGTGGGCAGCCAGCCTTCATGGGCCGCGATCAGCTCGGACAGCGATATGGTCTCGCCACCCGGCAGGGTCAAACGGTCGGAGCCGGTCACCCCGACGACGGCCGCGTCGATGCCCTGGGCCGAGGCGCTGTAGAGGAGGTCGGTGGCCACCTCCGGATCGACCGCCAGCAGGTAGCGGGCCTGGTCCTCGCCGAACAGGTAGGCGTGGGGGGCCAGGTCCACCGGCACCTCCGGCAGCGCTGCGCCGATGCCGCCGGCCATCGCCATCTCGGCGAGCGCCACCGCGAGTCCGCCGTCGGACAGGTCGTGGACGGTGTCGACCGTGCCGGACACGATTAGCCCGCGCACGAAGTCGCCGTTGCGGCGCTCGAGCGAGAGGTCGACCGGGGGCGGCGCGCCTTCTTCCCGGCCCTCGATCACCGCGAGATAGGACGACTGGCCGAGCCAGCCCTCGCCGGCGCCGACCAGGACCAGCACGTCGCCCTCGCGCTTGAGCGCGATGGTGGCGTGCCGCTCCACGTCGTCGAGCACGCCGACGCCGCCGATGGTCGGGGTCGGCAGGATGCCGACGCCGTTGGTCTCGTTGTAGAGGGAGACGTTGCCGGACACGACCGGGAAGTCGAGGGCCCGGCAGGCCTCGCCGATGCCCTGGAGGCAGCCGACCAGCTGGCCCATCACCTCGGGCTTCTCGGGATTGCCGAAGTTCAGGTTGTCGGTGATGGCGAGCGGCTTGGCCCCCACCGCGGTGATGTTGCGCCACGCCTCGGCCACGGCCTGCCGGCCGCCCTCGACCGGGTCGGCCTCGCAGTAGCGCGGGGTGACGTCGCAGGTCAGCGCGAGGCCCTTCGGGCCGTCCTCGACCCGCACGATCGCGGCGTCGCCGCCGGGCTTCTGCACGGTGTTTCCGAGGATGAAGTGGTCGTATTGCTCGTAGACCCAGCGCTTCGAGGCGAGGTCGGGCGAGCCGACCAGGCGCTTGAGCGCCTCGGTGAGCGAGGCCGGCGCCGGCACCGCGGATGCGGCGATCACCGGCTGATGGGTGTTGACCAAGTGCGGCCGGTCGTAGAGCGGCGCCTCGTCGCCCAGTTCCTTGATCGGCAGGTCGGCCACGGTCTCGCCGTGCCACTTGACCACGAAGCGCAGCGTGTCGGTGGTCCGGCCGATCACCGCGAAGTCGAGGCCCCACTTCACGAAGATGCCTTCCGCCTCGGCCTCCATGCCGGGCTTGAGCACCATGAGCATGCGCTCCTGGCTCTCGGAGAGCATCATCTCGTAGGGGGTCATGCCGGCCTCGCGGGCCGGCACCTTCTCGATGTCGAGCTCGACGCCGAGATCGCCCTTGGCGCCCATCTCGACCGCCGAGCAGGTCAGCCCCGCCGCGCCCATGTCCTGGATGGCGATGACCGCGCCCGAGGCCATCAGCTCGAGGCAGGCCTCGAGCAGCAGCTTCTCGGCGAAGGGGTCGCCGACCTGCACGGTCGGACGCTTCGATTCCGTGGCCTCGTCGAACTCCGCGGACGCCATGGTGGCGCCGTGGATGCCGTCGCGGCCGGTCTTGGAGCCGAGATAGACGATCGGGTTCCCGACCCCGGTGGCGGCGGCGTAGAAGATCGCGTCGGTGCGGGCGAGCCCCACCGCCATGGCGTTGACCAGGATGTTGCCGTCGTAGCGCCGGTGGAAGCCGGTGAGCCCGCCCACCGTCGGCACCCCGAAGGAATTGCCGTACCCGCCCACGCCCGCCACCACGCCGGAGACGAGGGCGCGGGTGCGCGGATGATCGGGGGAGCCGAACCGCAGGGCGTTGAGCGCCGCGATCGGCCGCGCGCCCATGGTGAACACGTCCCGCAGGATGCCGCCGACGCCGGTCGCCGCGCCCTGGTAGGGCTCGATGTAGCTCGGGTGGTTGTGGCTCTCCATCTTGAAGACGCAGGCGAGCCCGTCGCCGATGTCGATGACGCCGGCATTCTCGCCCGGACCCTGGATTACGTGCGGACCCGAGGTCGGCAGGCCCCGCAGGTGCTTGCGCGACGATTTGTACGAGCAGTGCTCGTTCCACATCGCCGAGACGATGCCGAGTTCGGTCAGCGTCGGGTCGCGCCCGATCAGGCCGCGGAAGCGCTCGTACTCCTCCGGCGTGAGGCCGTGCTGGGCCACGAGCTCGGGGGTGATCGGAACGTCGTTGCGGAACATGCGAAGGTCTCGGCAGAGAGCGGCCCGTCCCGGAGGACGCGTACCGCGGCGAACCCGAACCGGGCTGAGATCTCAAGCTGACCCGGCTCTAAAGCGGAAGCGCCCGCGCTGGCAACATCCGTGGGCGCGGGGCGGGGGTCAGATCCCGGCTTCGCCGACGCGCTCCGGGGGCGGTCCATCCTCCTGGCAGCGGGACACGAGCGCGTGCACCGGCTCCGGCCCGGTGACCACGTCGAGATAGTCGAAGCCGCTGTCGCGCTGGCTCGCCATGAGCAGCTGGAAGTGCATCTGGAACAGGTTCCACTGCCGCCGGCCGACATCGGCGCTGGTGATCAGCTCGTGGATCGCCACCCAGAGGACGGCGGGCCGTCCGGAATCGGGCGGGGTCAGGCCGCAGGCGGCGATCGGGTTGTTCTTGTGGATCGACAGCCAGTCCCAGGTGGCGCGCACGTCGAGCCAGCGGATCTGCGCGGCCCGCCCGAACCGCAGGAGGCTGTCGCGGAAGCCCTGGGCGGCCGGATCGAGGCCGAGCCAGGGGATGACACTGCCGATGCTCACGAACGAGACCGGCGTGCCGCGCCCGCCGAATCCGGGATCGCGGGCGAGCACCCGGTCCAGTGCCTCGATGCCGAGGAAGCTCGACGAGGAATGGCCGACCACCACCACCTCGTCGGCCTCGCCCTCGGCGGCGTGGATGCGGGCCGCGAAGGCGTCGAGCCGGGGTCCCATCTCGGGTGCCTCGCCCGCCGCGTAGGAATGCGTAAAGGCCGTGTCGTCGACGAGGTGGGGCACGTAGAGCGGCTTGCCGCGGGTCGCCCGGATCAGCCCGGCCAGGATCGCGTAGGCGAGCGGCGGCACCGCCAGCAGGCTCCAGGGCTGGACCGGCGCCGGGGCCAGGCCGGCGAGCCCGGCGGCCGCGGCGAGGCTGAGGAGCGCCAGCGCGATGTAGATGTAGTGGACGCAGAAGATCACCGTCGAGAAGCGCCAGCTCTCCCGGCGCAGGTTCGCCATGTAGCCCGACCGCCACAGGCGCCAGAGCAGCGCCGGCACGCCCCGGAGCCGCGTCCAGTCGGATTGCGGGAACCGGGCGCGGACGATGTCCTCCCAGCGCAGCAGGACGTAGCGGGTGGAAACGCCGCGCGATTCCGCCGTCCAGGCAAGTTCGAGCCCGTCCGCCGAGCGGACCGGATCGCCGACCGTGATCGCGGCCCCCCGGCGCGCGGCGGTGAACCGCGCCTCGCGACGGAACAGGCCCCAATAGGTCTCCGGATCGCGCGGGTCGAAGCCCGGCATGTAGAACACGATGCGGGAGGTCAGCGTCCGCGATGCGGCGCCGTCCGGCTTCCCGGAGGGGTGCTGGGCCGGTGCGTCGGCGGCGGGCGTAAGCGTCGAAATGATGGGTCCGATCGATTCGAGTTGGCGGCTTGCCTACATGAAGCGGCCGGGCGCGCCGAGAGTGAAACTGCGTTGGGCCCGCGCCGGACCGGTCGCCGAGGCGGCAGGCTCACGCCGCCGGCGGCTGGGCCAGGAACTCGCCGATCGCCGCCACGAACCGCTCGCCGTAGGCCTCGCGCTTGCGCTCGCCGACGCCGTGGACCGCCCGCAGCGCCCACAGGTCGACGGGCTTCTGCCGGGCCATCTCGATCAGGGTCCGATCCGGGAACACCATGAAGGCGGCGATGCCCTCGGCCCGCGCCAGGGTGGCGCGCAGGCCGCGCAGGTGCTGGAACAGCGCCTCGTCGGCCTCGGAGAGCGCGATCTCGCCCTCCTCGCGCGGCGCGGCGCGGCGGCGGTCGCGGGATTCGGATTTCGGCTCCGGATCGGGGCGCAGCTTGACCGGCTCCCGGCCGAACAGGATCGCCTCGCCCTTCTCGGTCATGGACAGGCCGCCGTAGCCATCGGCATTCTCGGCGATCGCCCCGGCCGCGAAGAGCTGGCGCAGGATCGCCCGCCAGGCGGCCACCGGCTTGTCCGACCCGACTCCGAAGGTCTTGAGGCCGGTATGGCCGTTGCGGCGGACCTGCTCGCTTTCCTTGCCGTGGACCACGTCGCAGATATAGGCCGCACCGAAGCGCTGGCCGGTGCGCACGATCGCCGACAGGATCTTCTGTGCCGCCACGGTCCCGTCCACCAGGGTGACGCCGCCGCGGCAAAGGTCGCAGCGGCCGCAGGGCTCGCTGGCCTCGCCGAAATAGCCGAGCAGCGACTGGCGCCGGCAGGAGGCGCCCTCGCACAGCCCGATCATCGCCTCGAGCTTGCGCCGCTCGACCCGGCGGCGCTCGTCGGAGATCTCCTTCTCGTCGATCTGGCGGCGGCGCAACGCCATGTCGTCGAGGCCGTAGAGGGTCAGCGTGTCGGCCGGCAGCCCGTCGCGGCCGGCGCGGCCGATCTCCTGGTAGTAGCCCTCGACGTTGTTGGGCATGTCGGCGTGGCAGACGAAGCGCACATCGGGCTTGTTGATGCCCATGCCGAAGGCGATCGTGGCGGTCATCACCACCCCGTCCTCCTGGAGGAACCGGTCCTGGTTGCGCATCCGCGTGCCCTGGTCGAGCCCGGCATGGTAGGGCAGGGCGTCGAACCCGTCCTTCTTGAGGGTCTCGGCGAGCTGCTCGACACGCTTGCGCGAGGAGCAGTAGATGATCCCGCTCTCCGTCCTGCGGTGCTTGAGGAAGCGCTCGATCTGGCGGGCCGGGTTGTCCTTGGGCTGGAACGTCAGCCGGATGTTCGGCCGGTCGAAGGAGTGGACGAAGATTTTCGGGCCGCGCCCCTGCGGGAACAGCCGCTCGGCGATCTCGGCCCGGGTGGCGGCATCGGCGGTGGCGGTCAGCGCCAGGGTCTGGATGTTGCCCAGCGCCTGCCGGGCCCGGGCGATCTCCCGATATTCCGGGCGGAAATCGTGCCCCCATTGCGAGACGCAATGGGCCTCGTCCACCGCGAGCCGACGGACCCCGACCCCGCGCAGGGCCTCGATGCAGCCCTCCATCAGCAGCCGCTCGGGGGAGACGAACAGCAGGCGCAGCTCCCCGGAGCGGAGGCTGCGCCAGGTCTCGCGCGACTCGACCTCCGATACGGACGAATTGAGGGTGGCGGCCTCGACGCCGACGCTGCGCATCTGCTGCACCTGGTCGTGCATCAGGGCGATCAGGGGCGAGACGACGACGGTCAACCCAGCATCGATCAGCGCCGGAAGCTGGTAGGTCATCGACTTGCCCGAGCCCGTGGGCATCACGGCGAACACGTCGTCGCCGTCCAGCACCGCGCCGATCACCTCGTCCTGCCCGGGCCGGAAATCCTCGTACCCGAAGGTCTTCTTCAGCGCGGCGCGAGCCTCGTCGAGGCGGGTCATCGGGATCCTTGGTTTCGGGACTTGTGCGCGGCTTGCGGCACCCGTGGCGACACACCAGCCTTTCGGATCTCTACACGGGGACGGTCATGCCGCTCAACATCCGCAGCGAAGCGGTGAACCGACTCGCCGAGACACTGGCCTCGCGCGCCGGCGCGAGCAAGACCGAAGCGGTGCGGATCGCGCGGACGAACGAGTTGGCGCGCCAGGAGCCGCGGGTGCCGCTCGCCGAGCGGCTGAAGCCGTTGCTCGACGAGCTTGCAGCGATCCCGCGCACGGGCCTGGACGCCGACAAAGCGTTCCACGACAGCCTGAACGACGAGTGATGTTCGTCGATGCGTCCGCGATGGTCGCGATCCTGTCGGACGAGCCGGGGGCCGGCGACCTGGTTCGCTGCCTCGACGGGTCCGAGATGCCGATCACATCAGCTTTGGGGGTGTTCGAGACGGCCACAGCCCTCACGCGGAAGCTCGCCCAGGATCTGGCAGCCTCGGTATCGCAGATCCTGCGCTTTCTTATTGCGCGCGGTATCCAAATCGTCCCGATCGGCGCGCCAGAAAGCCGCGAGGCCCTGACCGCCCATGCCCGCTTCGGCACGGGCCGCCACCCCGCCCGGCCGAACCTCGGCGACGGCTTCGCCGATGCCTGCGCGCAGGCCCACGGCGTGCCGCCGCTGTTCGTCGGCGACGATTTCCCCCAGAGGGATATCCGCTCCGCCCTGGCCCGATGACGCCTCAGCCGGCGTGGAACTCCGCCACGTGCTGCGCCACGATCGCGTCGAAGGAGGCGTCCGCCCGGAAGCCGAGCGCCAGGGCCGCCTCCGGCTCGAACGCCTCAGGCCAGGAGGAGACGATCCGGGCGATGGTCGCGTCCGGCTCGCGCCGGATCAGCGCCACGGCCTTGTCGCCGGCCACCCGCCGCAGGGCCTCGATCTCCTCGGCCACGGTCGCGGAGACGCCCGGCATGGTCAGGCTGATCCGCAAGCCGATCGCCGCGCGGTCGAGCCCCGCCGCATGGACCAGGAAGCCGACCGCGGCGGCGGGGCTGGCGAACCAGTGCCGCACCGTCTCTGGGACCGGCAGCACCGCCTCCTGGCCGGCCAGCGGCTCGCGGATGATCCCGGAGAAGAAGCCCGAGGCCGCCTTGTTGGGCTTGCCCGGGCGCACGCAGATGGTCGGCAGCCGCAACCCGATCCCGTCCAGGAAGCCGCGCCGGGCGTAGTCGGCGAGCATCAGCTCGCCCATGGCCTTCTGGACCCCGTACGAGGAGGCCGGACGCAGGATGTAATCGTCCGGGATCACCTTCGGGAAGGGCGGCCCGAACACCGCGAGCGACGAGGTGAAGACCAGCTTCGGCCGGTAGCCGTCGGCGGCGTTGGCCCGGCGGATCGCGTCGAGCAGCAGCCGCGTCCCGTCCAGGTTGACCCGGTAGCCGAGCTCCAGGTTCGCCTCGGCCTCGCCCGAGACCACCGCGGCGAGGTGGAAGATCACCTCCGGACGCTCGGCGATGGCGGATTCGGCGGCGCCCGGGGCGGTGAGGTCCGCGGCCTCGGCCTTCACCGGCCCGGAGAAGCCCGCGGGCGCCGTGGGCGGCACCACGTCGAGCAGGGTAAGGGCGGTGAGCGGCGCGCCGCCTACCGTGCCGTCCGCGACCAAGGCATCGACAAGGCGGCGGCCGATCATGCCGGCGGCACCGAGAATCAGGGCGTGCATGGGTAACCTCCTGCTCCAGGGCAAAGCCCTAGATTTTTTAGTGACGCATCATCGTTGTTCGAAAGCCGGCGCCACCGCTCTCGGGATGATGCTTGGTGGTTTGCCGCGTCAGGCCATCATGTCCAGGGCGCGCCCGAAGAAGTCGGGCCCGCCGAAATTGCCGGATTTCAGGGCGAGCAGCATCGGCTCCGGCCGGCCGGCGGTACGCAGGATCGGCACGCCCGCGGCGATCTCGGGGCCGACCAGGAACGCCCGGAGACCGAGCCGGTCGACCACGGCGCCCGAAGTCTCGCCACCCGCCACCACGAGCCGGCGCACGCCGCGGGCGACCAGCCCCTCGGCGATGGCGGCCAGCGCCGCCTCGATGGCGTGGCCGGTCGCGTCGATCCCGTGCTCGGCCTGGAGGGCACGCACCGCCTCGGGGGTCGCCGAGGAGGCGATCAGCACCGGGCCGGCGGCCAGGCGTTCTTCAGCGAAGGCCAGGGCCTCGCCGACCACGCGCGCCACCGCATCGGCGCCGCCGAGCAGGGCCGCCGTGTCGAGGCGCAGCACCGGCATCAGCGCCTCCGCGGCGGCGATCTGCTGGAGGGTCGCCTGGGAGCAGCTGCCGGCAAGGCACGCCGCGGCCCCGCCCACCGGTTCGCCGAGGGCGCCGCCGGCCGCGTCCGGGGTGCCGCGCCTGTCGGCCACGAGGGCGCGGGCGAGCCCCAACCCGAGCCCCGAGGCGCCCACCGAGAACCGTTTCGCGAGGATCGCCCGGCCGAGCGTTTCGAGGTCGTTGTCGAAGATCGCGTCCGCGATGGCCGCCTGCTTGCCCTCCGCCGCCAGGACGTCGAGCCGGGCCGCCACGGCCTCGGCGCCGCGGGCCACCGTGGCGGTGTCGACGAGGCCAACCGGGCCCGCGCTTTGTCGTGCCAGCACGCGCACAAGGTTGGCATCGCGCATGGGGTTGAGCGGATGATCCTTAAGCGGGCTCTCGTTCAGGGGCACGGAGCCGACGAACAGGTTGCCCTGGTAGACGCTCCGCCCCGTCTCCGGGAAAGCCGGGGTGACCAGGGCGATCGGCTCCCCGGCATCCGTCCGCAGGGCATCCATGACCGGACCGATGTTGCCGGCCTCCGTCGAATCGAAGGTCGAGCAGACCTTGAACATGACGTGGGCGGCGCCCCGGGCGCGCAGCCAGCCGTCCGCTTCGCGGGAGCGCGCCACGGCCTCGCCGGCCGGGATCGAGCGGCTCTTGAGCGCCACCACCACCGCGTCGGCCTCCGGCAGGGCACGGTCATCCGTCGGCACGCCGATGGTCTGGATCGTGCGCAGGCCCGCCTTGGTCAGGGTGTTGGCGAGGTCCGAGGCGCCCGTGTAGTCGTCGGCGACGCATCCCAGTGCAAGGCTCATCGGGCACTCCCTTTGTAGGCGGCGAGCCAGCCGAGGCCGGCCACGGTGTCGGCGGCCGGGATGTACTCGCAGCCGACGAAGCCGGCGTAGGCGAGCCGGTCCAGCTCGTCGAACAGGAACGCGTCGTTCATCTCGCCGGTGCCGGGTTCGTGACGCTCGGGCACGCTCGCGGTCTGGACATGGCCGACGATCGGCATCAGCGCGCGCAGCCGCATGGTCACGTCCCCGTGCAGGATCTGGCAATGGTAGAGGTCGAACTGCAGCTTGAGGTTCGGCAGAGCCAGCGCGCGGATCAGGTCCGCGGCCCGGCCGAAATCGTTCAGGAAGTAGCCCGGCATGTTGCGGCCGTTGATCGGCTCGAGCACGAGGTCGAGGCCCGCCGCGCCCAGGCGCTCCGCCGTCCAGGCCACCGCCCGGCGATAGGCCTCCGCGGCGCGCGGATCGTTCGGGTCGGCCAAGCCCGCCATCAGGTGCAGCCGGGCGACGCCGGTCGCCTCGGCGTAGCGGAGCGCCGTGTCGACGCCGGCCCTCAGTTCATCGAAGCGCTCGGGAAACGCCGCCAAGCCGCGCTCGCCCTTGGCGAAATCGCCCGGCGGCAGGTTGAACAGCGCCTGGGTCAGGCCGTTCGCCCGAAGCCGCTCGGCGATGGCCGCGGGCGGGTGTTCGTAGGGAAACAGGAACTCGACGGCGTCGAACCCGGCACGGGCCGCCGCCTCGAAGCGGTCGAGGAACGGCACCTCGTTGAACATCAGGCTGAGATTGGCGGCAAAGCGCGGCATTTTTTTCGGACTCCCTGCGCTCGATCCGGTTACTTCTGCCCCGGCAACTTGGCGCCCGAGACCTGCGCGTAGAGCCGCGCCACGGACGCGTCGTCGTCCCGGCCCATGCCGGCGCCGGATGCCATCAGGAACATCTGGAGCGCCGCCGCAGCCACCGGGACCGGGTATTTCTCGGCCCGGGCCATGTCCTGCACGATGCCGAGGTCCTTGACGAAGATGTCGACCGCGCTCTTCGGCGCGTAGTCGGCGTCCAGGATGTGGGGCACCCGGTTCTCGAACATCCAGGAATTGCCGGCCGACTTGGTGATCACCTCGTAGACGCGGGCCAGATCGAGGCCCTGCTTGGCCGCGAAGGCCATCGCCTCGCAGGCGGCGGCGATGTGCACGCCGGCGAGCAGCTGGTTGATCATCTTGAAGGCCGCACCCTGGCCGGCCGCGTCGCCGAGTTCGTAGAGCGTGCCCGCCATGGCATTGAGGGCGGGGCGGGCCTTGGCGAAGGCCGCCGCCGAGCCCGAGGCCAGGAAGGTCAGGCCGCCATCCGCCGCGCGGGCGGCGCCGCCGCTCATCGGGGCGTCGAGATAATGGCGGCCGGTGGCCTCCAGCCGCGCCGCCAGTGCCCGGGCGACGGCCGGATCCATGGTCGCCGAGGACACGAACACGGCGCCTTCGGGCATCGCCGCGGCGGCGCCGGCCTCGCCGAACAGCACCGCCTCGGTCTGGGCGGCGTTGACGACCACGCTCACCACCACGTCGGCGCCCCGTGCCGCATCGGACGGATCGGCCGCGGCAGTGCCGCCCGCATCCCGGAATCGGGCGACGGCCTCCGGGTTCACGTCGCAGGCGGACACGGAGAAGCCGGCGCGCAGGAGCGAGCCTGCCATGCCGGAGCCCATGGAGCCGAGGCCGATCACCGCGGCGCGGCCTGTCTGCGTGGTGTTGGCCATCGGGTTAGGTCCTGCTCTTGATGACGGGACAGGTGAGGCGGCAGCGCAGGGCGAAGCGCGCTCTCCTCCCCCGTGTGGAGAGGGGGGGGGAAAGACCCTCAGCGGTTGACCATCCTGGCCGGGGTGACGAACACGCAGGCCGAGCCGACCACCAGCATCACCGCCAGCGCGTACATGCCGGCCGCGGTGCTGCCGGTGGCGTCGCGCAGCGCCCCGATCACGTAGGGGCTGACGAAGCCGGCGAGGTTCCCCACCGAGTTGATCAGCGCGATACCGGCAGCCGCGCCGGCGCCGCTCAGGAAGGCGGTGGGCAGGGACCAGAACAGGGGCGAGCAGGTCAGCACGCCGGCCGCCGCCACCGAAAGGGCCGCCACCGCGACCGTGGTCGAGCCCGCGCTCGCCGAGACCACGAAGCCGACGGCCCCGACCAGCGCCGGGACGATGAGATGCCAGCGGCGCTCGCGCATCCGGTCGGCGCTCA
This sequence comes from Methylobacterium sp. WL64, assembly GCF_008039945.1. Taxonomy (NCBI): domain Bacteria; kingdom Pseudomonadati; phylum Pseudomonadota; class Alphaproteobacteria; order Hyphomicrobiales; family Methylobacteriaceae; genus Methylobacterium; species Methylobacterium sp. WL64. The sequence continues at coordinate 6,756 of NZ_VRVA01000009.1, read as the reverse complement.
AGCCCAGCAGGACCATCACGACGGCCGCGCACAGGAACGGGATCGCGCTGATCAGGCCGATATTGAGGTTGCCCTGCACCCCGGACGCCTTGACGATGGTCGGCAGCCAGAAGGTCAGGCCGTACTGGCCGGTGACGAAGGCGAAGTAGATCAAGCTCATGAACCAGACGCGGCCGTTGCGGAACACGGTCGCGATCGAGTGCGGGCTGGATTCCTTGCCGTGATTGTCGGCGGCGATGTCCCGCGCCAGCACCTGCTTCTCGGTGTCGGTCAGCCACTTGGCCTCGGACGGACGGTTGTCGAGGTAGAGGAACACGGCGACGCCGATCAGCACGGCCGGCACGGCCTCGATCAGGAACATCCATTGCCAGCCGGACAGGCCGTGGGCGCCGTTGAACGCGTCCATGATCCAGCCGGAGAGCGGGTTGCCGAAGATACCCGAGATCGGGATCGCCGCCATGAACACCGCGATCACCCTGGCGCGGCGATGGGCCGGGAACCACTGCGTCGTGTACAGGATCACGCCCGGGTAGAACCCGGCCTCGGCCAACCCGAGCAGGAAGCGCATCCCGTAGAAGGTCCATTCCGAGTTCACGAACACGAACGCGCCGGAGATCAACCCCCAGGTGATCATGATCCGGGCGATCCAGACCCGGGCACCGACCCGGTGCAGGATCACGTTCGATGGCACCTCGAACAGGAAGTAGCCCAGAAAGAAAATGCCGGCGCCGAGGCCGTAGACCGTCTCGGAGAACTTGAGCTCCTGGGACATCTGGAGCTTGGCGAAGCCGACATTCACCCGGTCCAGATACGCCACCACGTAGCAGAGCATCAGGAACGGCACGAGGCGCCAGAACACCTTCGCGTAGGTGCGGTCGGTAAAAGTCTTCTCGTCCGCGAGGGCCGCGCCCCGCAGCGGGGCGGCTTGAACCGACATCGGCGTACTCCCTGGTCCGCACCCCGCGGGAGGCGGACGGATAATAGTTTTCACCGCTCGTTCCGGCGGCGCTGACGGGGGCTGTAACGGCTTTTGGCAGCGCTGCCAATCCGGCTTGTGCGAAATAATGCAGGCCGCTATGGCGGGGCATAAGGCGCCGCCGAACGGGAGCCCTGCATCCAATCCACCCCCCATCCAGAGGTGCCGAAGCGCAGCGGAGGCCTCAGGATGAGGGCCTTGGGCGGGAGGCGAGGCGGAGACGCGAAAATGGCCGGGAGAAGCCGGGAGATGGATGCATTCCAGCCGCCGGGGCGGCTCGTGACGCTCACCGACGTCGCCCGGGCGGCGGGGGTCGGCGAGAGCACGGTCTCGCGGGTACTGCGCAACCACGGCTCCTATTCGAAGCGGGCCGGGGAGCGGGTGGCCGAGGCCGTGGCCCGGCTCGGCTACGTGCCCAACCGCCTCGCCGGCAGCCTCGCCGGTCCCGGCGCGAGCGCACAGCTCGCCGGGGTGATCGTGCCGTCGCTCGCCAACGTGGTGTTCCCCGACCTGCTGCGCGGGCTGACCGGGGCGCTGGAGGCCGAGGGCATCCAGTGCGTGATCGGGGTGAGCGACTACGATCCCGACCGGGAGGAGGCGCTGGCCGCCGCGCTGCTGTCCTGGCGCCCGGCCGCGCTGTTGCTGACCGGGCTGGAGCACAATCCCGGGACCGTGGCCCTGGCGAAGGCCGGGGGCGTGCGCGTGGTCGAGATGATCGACACGGACGGGCCCGGGATCGACGCCGTGGTCGGCTTCTCCAACCGGGCGGTGGGGGCGGCGAGCGCCCGGCATCTCGCGCTCCGCGGGTATCGCCGCATCGCCTATCTCGGCCACGACCTTGCGGTCGACCTGAGGGCGGGCAAGCGACTGGCCGGGTTCGAGGCTGCCCTGGGCGAAGCGGGCCTGGCGCTCCAGGCCCGAGAAATCCGGCCGGGGCCGTCCTCGCCGGCCTCGGGGCGGGCCGGGCTGGAGACGCTGCTGGCGCGCCGTCCGGACCTCGACGCGGTCTACTTCTCCAACGACGACATGGCGCTCGGGGGCTACTTCGCTTGCCTGTCGGCAGGGCTGGCGGTGCCGGGGCGGATCGCCCTGTTCGGCTTCAACGGGCTCGACTTCACGGCGGCGATGCCCCAGCCCTTGTCGACGGTGCGCACCCCGCGCCTGGAGATCGGCCGGCAGGCGGCCATCTGCCTGATGGGTGAAAGTCCCAAAAGAATCGATCTCGGATTCGAGCTGATCGAGGGAGCGACCGCATGAGCGAGACGGCGTTGCGTGAACAAATCTGCCGCTACGGCCGCTCGCTGTTCGAGCGCGGCCTGACGCCGGGCTCCTCCGGCAACATCTCGCTGCGCCTGCCCGACGGCGGCTGGCTGGTGACGCCGACCAACGCGTCGCTGGGCTTCCTCGACCCCGCCCGGATCTCGCGGCTCGACCAGGATGGCCGGCTGATCTCGGGCGACAAGCCGACCAAGGAAATCCCGCTGCACACTGCGCTCTACGAGAGCCGGGGCGAGGCCAAGGCGATCGTGCACCTGCACTCCACCCACGCGGTGGCGGTCTCGATGCTGCCCGAGATCGACCCGCGCCAGGTGCTGCCGCCGCTGACGCCCTATTACCTGATGCGCACCGGGGGCACCGCGCTGGTGCCGTATTATCGCCCCGGCGACCCCGCGGTGGCGGACGCGATCCGGGGGCTCGCCGGCCGGTACAGCTCGGTGCTGCTCGCCAATCACGGTCCGGTGGTGGCCGGCGACAGCCTGGAGGGCGCGGTGTTCGCCACCGAGGAGCTGGAGGAGACCGCCAAGCTTTATCTGTTACTTCGCAACCTCAACCCGCGGCAGTTGAGCCCGGGACAGGTGGCGGATCTCGTCACCCATTTCGGGCTGACCCTGCCGGAGGTGGACGACCATGCCGGGCACGATCATGGGTGACGGGACGGGGGCCGCGCGTCCCGTCGCCCCACCTGCGGGGAGAAGGGGTGCTATCCCTCGATCTTCGAGAAATCCGCCACCGCGCGGGTCGCGGCGCGTAGCGCGTTGAGCAGCAGCAGGCGGTTCTCGCGCAAGCCCGGATCGGGCGCGTTGACGGTGACATCCTGGAAGAAGGCGTCGACCGGCGCGCGCAGGGTCGAGAGCGCCCGCATCGCGCCGGCGAAGTCCTCGTTCGCGATGGCGTGCGATGCCGTCGCGGCGGCGCCCGCCAGGGCCTCGGCGAGCGCCCGCTCGGCCGGCTCACCGGACGCGGCCAGCGCGGAATCGGGCGCGGCATCGTAGGCGCGGCCGTCCTTTTTCTCCTCGATCCGCAGGATGTTCGAGGCGCGCTTGACCCCGGCCAGCAGGTTCTTGCCGTCCTCGGTCTCCAGGAAGGCCTGCAGGGCCTCGACCCGGCGCACCACCATCAGCAGGTCGTCCTGCCCGGGCAGCGCGAAGACCGCGTCGATCAGGTCGTGCCGGGCGCCCTGGTCGCGCAGGTAGACCTTGAGGCGGTCGGCGAAGAAGGCGAGAAGATCAATGCTGCTGATATCTGCAGTTCGTCCGCCCCAATCGATTAGACCACGACCATGCCCGACAGCATTGCCTCCAGGAGACGCTTTGGCACTTGCTGTCGCGTTTATAGACTTGCAAACCAGATCAGAATGCGCGTCGAAAATGTTAACGAGATTCAGGCGGAGCCCATTGAGCACATACCGAATCACACCCAACGCCGCTCTTCGCAGCGCATATGGGTCCTTGCTCCCCGTCGGCTTCTCGTCGATCGCCCAAAAGCCCACCAGCGTGTCGAGCTTGTCGGCCAGCGCCACGGCGATCGAGACCGGATCGCTCGGCACCCGGTCGGAGGGGCCGACCGGCTTGTAATGCTCCTCGATAGCCGCGCAGACGCTTCCGTGCTCGCCCTGGAGCGCCGCGTATTTGCCGCCCATCAGGCCCTGAAGCTCCGGGAACTCGCCGACCATCTCGGTGACGAGGTCGGCCTTGGCGAGGCGGGCAGCGCGCTCGGCGAGCGCCGGGTCGGCCCCGACCAGGGGCGCCAGCTCCTTCGCCAGGGCGGCGATACGGGCGATCCGCTCACCCTGCGTCCCGAGCTTTTCGTGGAAGACGATGCTGTCGAGCTTGGGCAGCCGGTCGTCCAGGCGGATCGCCTTGTCGGTCTCCCAGAAGAATTTTGCGTCCGACAGGCGCGCCCGCACCACGCGCTCGTTGCCGGCGGTGATCGCCAGCCCGCCATCCGAGGCCACCAGATTCGAGACCAGGATGAACGCGGGGGCCAGATCCTCCGAGCCGGATTTGCGCAGGACGAAGCACTTCTGGTTCGCCCGGATGGTCGCCCGGATCGCCTCGGCCGGGATGTCGAGGAAGGCGTCGTCGAAGGAGCCCATCAGCACCACGGGCCATTCGACCAGGCCGGACACCTCCTCCAGCAGGCCCTCGTCCTCCACGAGGTCGAGGCCGCGGGCGAAGGCAAGGTCGCGGGCATCGTGCAGGATCACGTCCTTGCGCCGGTCGGCGTCGAGGATGACCTTCGCGCGCTCCAGGGCCTGGATGTAGTCGTCGAACCGGCGCACCTCGATCGGTCCGGGCGCCAGGAAGCGATGGCCGTAGGTGACGGTCCCGGCCGCGATGCCACTGACCGCGAACGGCACCACCTCGGGGGTCTCGGTCTCCGGCCCGAAGGTCGCGACGATCGATTGCAGCGGCCGTACCCAGCGCAGGGCGCCGGATTGGGCGGAGGCCGCGCCCCAGCGCATCGCCTTCGGCCAGGGGAAGCTCCGGATGATTTCGGGCAGGAGCTCGGCCAGCACGTCCAGGGTCTCGCGGCCCGGGCGCTCGATCACCGCGAGGTAGAATTCCCCTTTCTTGGGGTCGGTGATTCGTTGGGCCTCGTCCAGGCTCGCAAGGCCGGCGCCCTTCAGGAAGCCTTGGACGGCGGCCTCGGGGGCGCCGACCCGCGGCCCGCGGCGCTCCTCGCGCACGGCCTCGCCGCGGGCGGGCAGGGCGGCGATGTGCAGGGCGAGGCGGCGCGGCGTCGAGAACGCCTTGGCGCCCTCGTACAGGAAGCCGCGCTCGACCAGCGCGTCGGTGACGAGTTTCTTCAGATCCTCCGCCGCGCGCCGCTGCATGCGGGCGGGGATCTCTTCCGAGCGGAGTTCGAGCAGGAGGTCGGGCATGGCGCGGCCATATCGCCGCGCCGCTGGCCTGTCGAGGGTCGAACGGCCGGGGCCGTCCTGAGAACCTCTCACAAATCTCCCGCTGCGCCGTCGCTGCCAGATAAGAACTCCCGGTGATCGGGAGTTTTGTGAGAAGCTCTTATTGCGCCTCGCCCTTCAGGATGGTGGTGAGCTGCCACTTGCGATCGCCGATCGCGTGGGCGTCCGACACCCGCCAGGCGCCGTCCTCGCGCACGAGGTCGAAGACGATGGATTTCGAGCCGTCCCCGCCCTTGCGCTCCACCGTGACCTTCGCCTGGTCCTTGCCCTCCGTGGCCTCCTTGAAGGTCAGGGCCTTCACGGTATCGGGCTTCAGGGGCTCGCCGTTCAGGCGGTAATCGAAGTCGAGGCTGCCGGTGGCGCCGTTGGCCTGCTTGACATCGGCGTCGAACAGGCCCTGCAGGCGCTTGGTGTAGACGGCCGAGTGATTCGGGCGCGGCTCCGCATAGAGCTTCTTGACCACAGCCTCCGGGCCGGGATCGGCCGCGAGCGCCGGGGCGAGACCGAACGCGAGGACGCCGAGGGCGAGGAGGGTCTTTTTCATCATGGGATTCCCGCGTCTGCGGACGCGCCGAAACGCGCCGATTGGCGGGGGTTGCAACGCGCGAGGGCTCAAGGGGCTCCACCGGCCGCCGTCTTGAGCCACGCCGCGCCGCAGGCCTTGGCGAGTTCCCGCACCCGCAGGATGTAGCTCTGGCGCTCGGTGACCGAGATGACCCCGCGGGCGTCGAGCAGGTTGAAGACGTGGCTCGCCTTGATGCACTGGTCGTAGGCCGGTTGCGCCATGCGGTGGCGCTCGGTCTCGGCGGCGGGCGCGCCGGCGTCGAGATAGGACCGGCAGGCGGCCTCCGCGTCGGTGAACTGGCGGAACAGCATCGCGGTGTCGGCCGCCTCGAAGTTGTGCCGGGAATATTCCTGCTCGGCCTGCAGGAACACGTCGCCGTAGGTGATCCGGTCCGCGCCCTCGGCGCCGTTGAAGTCGAGGTCGTAGACGTTCTCGACACCCTGGACGTACATGGCGAGCCGCTCGAGGCCGTAGGTCAGCTCGCCGGCCACGGGCGCGCATTCGAAGCCCGCCACCTGCTGGAAGTAGGTGAACTGGCTGACCTCCATCCCGTCGCACCAGCATTCCCAGCCGAGGCCCCAGGCGCCGAGCGTCGGGCTCTCCCAATCGTCCTCGACGAAGCGGATATCGTGGAGCTTCAGGTCGACCCCGATCGCGTCGAGGGAGGCGAGGTAGAGTTCCTGGAGGTTGGGCGGGTTCGGCTTCAGGATCACCTGGAACTGGTAATAATGCTGGAGCCGGTTGGGATTCTCGCCGTAGCGGCCGTCCTTGGGCCGGCGCGACGGCTGGACATAGGCGGCCTTCCAGGGCTTCGGGCCGAGCGCGCGCAGCGTCGTCGCCGGATGGAACGTGCCGGCGCCGACCTCCATGTCGTAAGGCTGGAGGATCACGCAGCCCTGCGCGGCCCAGAACTCCTGCAGCGTCAGGATCAGCCCCTGGAACGATTTCTTGTGGGACATGGGCGGGGACGGCTCGGCGATGCGGGTCTGGGGGTCGGCGGGCCGGTTTAGG
>NZ_VRVA01000099.1:0-19629 GCF_008039945.1 Methylobacterium sp. WL64 | reverse complement strand
CGCCAGACGCGCGCCCTGCGCAACCCGCTGTGCTTGTTGCACAACGCCATTCCGTGTAGAGTGCGGCCACACCCGACATCACCCGTCGCTTTAGCTGAGGAGCCGCCCCGCATGGCGCGCGTCACCGTCGAAGACTGCATCGAGAAGGTCGAGAACCGGTTCGAGCTGGTGCTCCTGGCGAGCCATCGGGCCCGCCTCCTGGCCGCCGGCGCCCCGCTCACCATCGACCGCGACCGCGACAAGAACCCCGTCGTGGCCCTGCGCGAGATCGGCGACGAGACGATCACGGCCGACGACCTCAAGGAACAGCTGATCCACTCGATGCAGAAATACGTCGAGGTCGACGAGCCGGAAGCCGAGACCGTGCCGCTGCTGTCGAGCTCGCCGGCCGCCGCCGCCGTGGCCCCGCAATCCTCCAGCGACGATGGGGCGGTCCAGTTCGACCGCATGAGCGAGGAGGACCTGCTGCGCGGCCTCGAGAACCTCGCTCCGCCGGTCGAGACCGACGACGAGGGCGAGTGAGCCCGAGAATCACCGAGGCGCGTGTAAGCCCAGGACAGCGAGCCGCACCACGTGGGTCTGGATGATCACGACCTGACCGCGACCGGACCCGGCGGAGACGCCGGGTTCTTGCGTTCGAACGGCGAAACGCCAGCCCCCGGCGCTTTTCCCTCGCCGGGGGCTGGTGCCGGCACGCCCGTTGCGGGAGAGTCCGCCGTGATCCCGACTCCGCGCGCCCCCCAGGAACCGACGACGTCCCGGCGGATGATGCGCCAGTACGAACTCGTCGAGCGGGTGAAGCGCTACAACCCGGCCGCCGACGAGGCGCTGCTCAACCGCGCCTACGTGTACGCCATGCAGGCGCACGGCACGCAGAAGCGCGCGTCCGGCGACCCGTTCTTCGCGCACCCGCTCGAAGTCGCCGGGATCCTCACCGACCTCCACCTCGACGACGCCACCATCGTGGCCGCGGTCCTGCACGACACCGTGGAGGACACCGAGGCGACCCTGGAGGAGATCCGCCGGCTGTTCGGGCCGGAGATCGGCGCGCTGGTCGACGGGCTGACCAAGCTCAAGCGGCTCGACCTCGTCTCCAAGCAGGCCGCCCAGGGCGAGAACTTCCGCAAGCTGCTGCTCGCCGTGGCGGCGGACGTGCGCGTGCTGCTGGTCAAGCTCGCCGACCGCCTGCACAACATGCGCACCCTCCACCACATGCGGGAGGACAAGCGCCACCGCATCGCCCAGGAGACCCTGGACATCTACGCGCCGCTTGCCGGCCGGATGGGCATGCAGGAGCTGCGCGAGGAGCTGGAGGACCTGGCCTTCCGCAACATCGAGCCGGAGGTCTACGCCACCATCGAGCAGCGGCTCGCCCGCCTCACCGCCAAGTCCGAGCGGGTGGTCGAGACCATCGCGCAGGTGCTCACGGAAAAGCTCTCCGCCCAGGGCATCACCGCCGAGGTCAGCGGCCGGCAGAAGCGGCCGTTCTCGATCTGGTCGAAGATGGAGCGCAAGTCGGTCGCCTTCGAGCAGCTGTCCGACATCTTCGGCTTCCGGGTGATCGTGGATACGGTCCAGGATTGCTATGCGGCGCTCGGGATCGTCCACACCAGCTGGCCGATGGTCCCGGGGCGCTACAAAGATTACATCTCGACGCCGAAGCAGAACGATTACCGCTCGATCCACACCACGGTGATCGGGCCGAAGAGCCAGCGCGTCGAGTTGCAGATCCGCACCTGCGCCATGGACGACATCGCCGAGTACGGCATCGCGGCGCACGCCCATTACAAGGACCTCGGCAAGGACGCCGCGAAGGATCCGGGCCGGGACCCGTCCAAGGAGCCGGCCGCCCGTTCCGAGGGCAGCGTGCACCCGAAGCTGGCGGCCGAGAGCGGCGCCTACCAATGGCTGCGCCGGACCATCGAGCTGCTCGCCGAGGGCGACAGCCCGGAGGAGTTCCTGGAGCACACCAAACTGGAGCTGTTCCAGGACCAGGTGTTCTGCTTCACCCCGAAGGGCCGGCTGATCGCCCTGCCGCGGGGCGCGACGCCGATCGACTTCGCCTACGCGGTGCACACCGATGTCGGCAACTCGGCGGTGGGCGCCAAGATCAACGGCCGCATGGCGCCGCTGCTGCACGAACTCGCCAACGGCGACGAGGTCGAGATCAGCCGCTCGGACGGCGCCTCGCCGCCGGCCGCCTGGGAATCCCTGGTGGTGACCGGCAAGGCCCGGGCGGCGATCCGGCGGGCGACCCGGACGGCGGTGCGCCGGCAATATGCCGGGCTCGGCCGCCAGATCCTCGACCGGGCGTTCGAGCGCGCGGCCAAGACCTTCTCGGAGGACAAGCTGCGCGGGGCCCTGCCGCGGCTGGCCCGCGCCACCACCGAGGACGTGTTCGCCGCCGTCGGGCGCGGCGAGATGTTCTCCGGCGACGTGGTCCGGGCGGTCTATCCCGACCACCGCGACGAGCGCCGGCCCTCCTCGCTGGGGGTGCTGAACGGGGCCGGCCGCCTGGTGCGCTCGGCCGACCAGACCATGCGGCTGACCTTCCCGGCCGGCGAGGGCAAGCCCGAGGACCGCAGCGACGCGATCCCGATCCGGGGCCTCGCCGGCGACCTGCCGGTGACCTTCGCGCCGAACGGCGGCGCGGTCCCGGGCGACCGGATCGTCGGGATCCTGACCCCCGGGGTCGGTGTCACCGTCTACCCGATCCAGTCGGCGGCGCTCGCCGCCTTCGACAACGAGCCGGAGCGCTGGCTCGACGTCCGCTGGGACACCGAGGCCTCGGGCAGCGAGCGATTCCCGGCCCGCCTGGCGCTGAAGTCGATCAACGAGCCGGGGGTGTTCGCCCAGATCGCCCAGGTGATCGCCGACCACGACGGCAACATCGACAACATCTCGATGAAGCGCCGCACCCAGGACTTCACCGACATCACCATCGACCTGTCGGTCTGGGACCTGCAGCACCTCACGGCGATCATCGCGGAGCTGCGCGGCAAACGGCCGGTCAACAGCGTCGAGCGGGTGAACGGCTGACTCCGGCCGGCACCCCGGCGCGGGGCGGAGCTCAGGTTTTCCGGCGCAACCTCGGTAAAGGGTCGTCGTGGCCCGGCCGGATACGCCGGGATACGTTATCGCAATCACTTCGGCGCGCGATCGGCGGCCCAAGAGGCTCATATCCTGCGATTGACTTGACACAGCTGCGTTTCAACCGAATGGTCGATGCACCCGGGTGACGGTCGCCCGGAAGGGGACCGAGCTTACGCGTCCCGGATTTCAATCCGTCTCGGCATTCGATCGCGACGATGCGGCCCCGGGTTTTCAGCCCCGGACCTCGACCAGCCGTTTCAGCACACGATTTCCGACAACCCGTATTCTTCAGGATTCGACCCATCCATGGCAGCACCGCAACGCAGCGCCCTCTTCATCGACGGCGCGAACCTCTACGCGACCACCAAGGCCCTCGGCTTCGATATCGACTACAAGAAACTGCTCAAGGAATTTCAGGCCCGCGATAATCTTCTGCGCGCGTTCTACTACACCGCGATGATCGAGGATCAGGAGTATTCCTCGATCCGGCCGCTGATCGACTGGCTCGACTACAACGGCTACCGCGTCGTGACCAAGCCCGTGAAGGAGTTCACGGACTCGATGGGCCGGCGCAAGTACAAGGGCAACATGGATATCGAGCTGGCGATCGACGCCCTCGAACTCAGCCCGCATATCGACCACATGGTGCTGTTCTCCGGCGACGGCGACTTCCGCTCGCTGGTCGAGGCGATGCAGCGGCGCGGCGTCAAGGTGACGGTGATCTCCACCATCCAGACCCAGCCGGCGATGATCTCGGACGAGTTGCGCCGGCAGGCCGACGAGTTCGTCGATCTCGCGAGCCTGTCGAACCGCATCGGCCGGGAGCCGAGCGAGCGCCCGGTCCGGGCCCCCGGCGAGACCGCCAGCCGCTACCGCGGCGATTCCCGCCCGAGCCCGAGCCTGGAGAACCGCTACGGCATCCGCCAGCCGGACGCCGAGGAAGGCTGAGTGCCTGTTTGACCGGTCATTCTCATCCTCGACCTCATCCTGAGGTGCCGGAGCGCAGCGGAGGCCTCGAAGGGGCCCTCCAGCCTGCCGCGCGATCCCTGGAGGGCCCCTTCGAGGCTGCTGCGCAGCACCTCAGGATGAAGGGACAGATGAGGATCTCCGTCGAACAGAGCCGTCATGCGAGTTCGACCGCGCAGTCAAACAGGCTCTGAGATCGGGGCTGATTTTCAGGCGCTGCCGCCGTCGAGCCAGTCGATCACCTGCCGGGCGCTGCGATCGGGCGGGAACACCGGGTAGAACACCCACGTGACTACGCCGTCGTCGATCACCAGGGTGAGGCGGCGCAGCAGCACCTGCCCGCCCGCCTCGAACACCGGCAGGCGCGCGGCCATCGCGAAGGCCCGGTGCGGGTCGGCCAGCAGCGGGAACGGCAGCCGCAGCCGCTCGGCGGCTTCGCGCTGGTCGGCGCCGGTCTGGGTCGAGAGGCCGAAGACCTGCGCCACGCGGCGCTCTCTCAATGCGGCGTGGTGATCGCGGAAATCGCAGGCCTGCGGGGTGCAGCCACGGGCGCCCGGGATCGCGTCCCAGTCCGGCGTCAGGGCCGGCTTCCCCGGCACGCCGGTGCGCGGATAGGCATAAGCCACCGTGCGGCCGGAGAGCTTCGCGAGCGAGACGGTCCGGCCGTCCGTGGCGGTGAGCGCCACATCGGGCAGCTTCATCCCGCGCAGGTGATCGGCCGCGCCGTCATCCACGGGGGCGGGGAGCTCGGCGGGCAGGCTGTCGGGATGATCGGTCATGGGCGGCTCCTCTGCTGCCGCCAGAGTAGATCGCCGGCGGCCAAAGGCGAATTGCCGGTCTTCGGGCCTCGCGCCCACCGTCATCGCCCGCGGAGCGGCTCCGAACCGATCCCCCGATGCCCCGCTCTACCCCCGGTCCCGCAACAGCCGCGCCCGGTCGCGCTGCCAGTCGCGCTCCTTGGCGGCCTCGCGCTTGTCGTGGGCCTGCTTGCCCTTGCCCAGCCCCAGCTCGATCTTCGCCCGGCCCTTGTCGTTGAAGTAGATCTTCAGCGGCACCACCGTGTAGCCCTGGCGCTGGGTCGCGCCGATCAGCTTGTTGATCTGGCGGCGGTGCAGCAGCAGCCGGCGCGGGCGCTTGGGCTCGTGGTTGAAGCGGTTCGCCTCCAGGTATTCCGGGATGTAGCAGTTGAACAGCATGAGGTCGCCGCCGGAGGGGCCCGCATAGGCCTCGCCGATGGTCGCCTTGCCGCCGCGCAGGGACTTCACCTCGGTGCCGGTCAGGGCGATGCCGGCCTCGAGCGTGTCCTCGATCGTGTAGTGGAAGCGCGCCGCACGGTTGTCGGCGACGACGCGCCGACTGGGCTCCGGTTTCGGGGCCATGTTTCGTGACTCTCCTCAGCCTTCCAGAAGGCCGGCGTGGCGCAGGGCGTCGTCCACGATGCGGCGCGTCGCCTCCGAGACCGGCACCAGCGGCAGGCGCAGGTCCTCGGTCATGTGGCCGAGCTTGGCCAGCGCGTACTTGGTCGGGCCCGGGTTGGCCTCGGCGAACAGCCCGCTCTGGAGCGGGAACAGCCGGTCCTGGAGCGCCAGCGCCTTGGCGTAGTCCCCCGCCAGCGAGGCCTCCTGCAGGTCGGCGCAGAGGCGCGGAGCCACGTTGGCCACCACCGAGATGCAGCCGTGGCCGCCCTGGGCGTTGTAACCGAGCGCCGTCGCATCTTCGCCCGAAAGCTGGAGGAAGTTCGGCCCCATGGCCTGACGCTGCTGGCTGACGCGGTCGATCTTGGCGGTCGCGTCCTTCACGCCGGCGATGTTCTTCAGTTCGAACAGGCGGGTCATCGTCTCGACACTCATGTCGACGACGGAGCGCGGCGGGATATTGTAGATGATGATCGGAATGCCGACCGCGTCGTTGACGGCCTTGAAGTGGGCGTAGAGACCCTCTTGCGTCGGCTTGTTGTAGTAGGGCGTCACCACCAGGACGGCGTCGGCGCCGGCGCGCTCGGCATGGCGCGCCCGCGCCACGGCCTCGGCGGTGGAGTTGGAGCCCGCGCCCGCCACCACGGGGACGCGCCCGCCGGCCTCGTCGATGCAGGACTCGACCACCCGGTCGTGCTCGGCATGGGTGAGGGTCGGGCTCTCGCCGGTGGTGCCGGTCGGCACGAGGCCGTGGCTGCCCTGCTCGATCTGCCAGCGCACGAATTTCCGGAACGCGGCCTCGTCGAAGGCGCCGTCGCGGAACGGCGTCACAAGCGCGGTGAGCGAACCCCGCAGGCGGCTCCCGGTCATCTCGGTCATCTCAGGCGTCCCAAAGAGGCTCAGCTGGGGTCTCGGCGGCGTGGCGTGTCCCGGCGTTCTCGGGGCCGCGCGTCCGGCACGCCGTTCGGCGCCGGACGGGCAGACATAGGCGGTCGCGCCACGGTGCGCAAACAGATCGTGGCGAGGGTTTACGGGTTCTTAATGCCCCCGCGCCGATCTTCATTTCTTTCCACTCCGGTCGCGAGAAGGGGGGAAACGTGATCCGAGCCCAGTCGATCCGCGGTCCACTGATCCGAGCGCTGGCCTCGACGCGCACGCCCCTGGCGGCGGTCGCGCTGGTCACGACCTTCGGGGTCGTCACGACCCTCATGGTCGACACGACCCTCGGGGTCGCGCGCGCCGGCCAAGGCGCTCACGCCGAAACCGATGCGCCCGCCTCGCAGCCGACGCCGCCCTCGAGCGACGCCGCCCTGTCGCCCGCCCAGACCCGGAGCACCGAGGCCGAGCTTGTCGCCGACCCGGTCGCGTCCGACGCCCTCAAGCTCGATCCGGCCCAGACCGCCAAGGGAAGCGAGAAGGGCTCGGACCGGGGCGAGGAGGCCGCCGGCAAGATCCCGGCCGCCGCCACCGCGTACGCATCCGCCGATCCCGACGCCCCCGTGGCGTTCCCGCTGCCCGACGCCGCGGTGACGCCGGCCGCGCCGGTCCCCGAGGTCCCCGACCCGGGCAAGCCGAAGAGCGCGGGCGACACCGATCCGACGCTGCTGCGCGGCGCCATCGACCTCTACCGCAAGGGCCGGGTCGCCGACGGCGACCGGATGCGCGACGGCTTCACCGATCCCGCCGCCCGGGCGCTGCTCGAATGGGTGGCGATCCGCGCCGGGGCCGGCATCGGCTTCGCCCGCACGGTCGCCTTCACCCGGGCCAACCCGACCTGGCCGGCCGGGCCGCTGCTGCGCCGCCGGGCCGAGGAGGCGCTGCTGTCCGAGCGCAAGCCCCCGTCCGTCGTCCGGGCCTATTTCGCCACCGCCAAGCCGGTGAGCGCGCCGGGCAAGTTCGCCCTGGCGCTGGCGCTGCGGGCCGATGGCTTCGACGGCGACGCCGCCGAGATCGTCCACGACTTGTGGCGGACCGAGAGCTTCGGGAAGAGCCTGGAGGCCAAGGTCCAGGACGCCTTCCCGGGGGTGCTCACCCGGATCGACCACCGCTACCGGATGGAGCGGGCGCTCCTGAAGGACGACTGGGAGAGCGCCGGTCGGGCCGCCGGCTACGCGGGCGGCGGCTATGCCAGCCTCGTGCGCGCCCGCCGGGCCGTCGAGGACAAGGCCGGCGGGCCGGCCGCGCTCGCCGCGGTGCCGCCCTCGTTGCGCGGGGACGCCTCTTACATCTTCTCGCGGGCGCAGTTCTTCCGCCGGGCCGACAAGCCCGAGGAGGCCGCCGCGATCCTGGCCACGGCGCCCAGCAACCCGGACGTGCTGGTCGACGGCGACGAGTGGTGGGTCGAGCGCCGGATCGTGGCGCGCAAGCTCCTCGACCTCGGCGATTCCAGGACCGCCTTCACGGTGGCGAGCGGCCACGCGGCCCGCACCCCCGAGAAGCGCCTGGAGGCCGAGTTCCACGCCGGGTGGATCGCCCTGCGGTTCGCCGCCGACCCGGCCAGCGCCGCGCAGCACTTCGCCCGGATGGCGACCATCGCGGAGAGCCCGGTCTCGCTGGCGCGGGCCGCCTATTGGCAGGGGAGGGCGGCCGAGGCGCTGGGCCAGCACGATGCGGCCAAGGGCTTCTACGAGCGCGCCGCCCTGCAGCCGATCGCCTATTACGGCCAGGTCGCCCGGGCCCGGCTCGGCCAGACCAGCCTGCCGCTGCGCGCGCCGGCCGACCTCGAGGGCGCCGAGCGGCAGGCCTTCGACGACCGGCTGTCGATCCGGGCCCTGCGCCTGCTCGGCGAGGCCGGTCTCAAGGACCTGGCGCTGCCGCTCTACATCGACGCCGCACGGGACCTCACCGATCCGCGGGAGATCCAGGCGCTCGGCGACCTCGCCACCGAGATGAAGGACGCCCGCGCCCTGGTGGCGGTCGGCAAGCTCGCGGTGCAGCGCGGGCTGCCGCTCGACGCCCACGCCTATCCGACCATCGGGATCCCCACCTACGAGACCTTCACGGCGGTGCCGCAGGTTGAGCGGGCCATGGTCTACGCCATCGCCCGGCAGGAGAGCCAGTTCGATCCCCGGGCCCAGTCCGGCGTCGGCGCCCGCGGCCTGATGCAGATGATGCCGGCCACCGCCCAGCGCACCGCCCGCAGGGTCGCCACGACCTTCGACGTCGACCGCCTGACCAGCGATCCCGCCTACTGCGCCAAGCTCGGCCAGGCCCACCTCGGCGAGCTGATGGAGGATTGGCGCGGCTCCTACGTGCTCGCCTTCGCGTCCTACAATGCCGGCGGCGGCAACGTGAAGAAGTGGATCGACGCCTACGGCGACCCGCGCAAGGGCGAGGTCGACGTGATCGACTGGGTCGAGCGCATCCCGTTCACCGAGACCCGCAACTACGTGCAGCGGGTGATGGAGAACCTGCAGGTCTACCGCTCCCGCCTGGACAACCGCAGCGCCCTGCTGATCGACGGGGATCTGCACCGCGGCGCGCGGTAGGGACCCGAACACGACGGCGCGGTTCGAGGCGGGCGGGGCGAAAAGTCCCTTCGAACCGGATACGCGCATTCCCTTCCCCGCAGAGAGGGGAGGGGGACGCGCGTGGGTCCGGCCGCCTCCTTACCGCCGCTCGTCCTCGATGATGCCGCGGATGACGGTCAGGGCGCGCGCGCGGCCCTCGCTGGTCCGGATCGCCGACCAGAGCCGCAGGCATTCCTGCGCCTCGGCCTGGCCGTCGGTCGCGCTCTCGTCGTCGAAGAACTGCTCGACCGGGATGCCGAGGATTCCGGCGAGCGTCAGCAAGGTCTTGGTCCCCGGCTTGTCCGAACCGCTCATGACGGACGATCCTCTCCCTCCAAGTCGGCTGCGATCACGGCGCAATCGGGCTCGACCCTGGGTCCTCGATTCCATGCGCGCGCTGATGCTGAGCAGCCATTCCTTTCGGAGACGCACGTAAGCCGGTATAAATTCATCACCGGCATAGTATAAAATATTGTATAAAGATCAAGGCCGCTATCTTTATTTAATTCTCATAGTTAGCTTTCATACCAACCGAGCCCTCCCGGAAGGCGGCAATGATTTTTTCGACCGATGCATCTGGTCGGTTCGTCTATCTCAGCAGTGAGTGGTCCGAGATCACGGGGCAGGACCGGTCCGCCGCGCTGGGTCTCGGCTGGCTCGACCGCGTCCCCGAGACCGACCGGGCGACCATCCAGGACGTGTTCAGCCGGGCCGCGGCCGCCGTCAGCGAGTTCAGCCTGCGCTTCCGGCTGCGCTGCGCCGACGGGAGCGTGCGGTGGCTGGGCGCCGGGGGCCTGCCCTCGTTCGGCCCCCCGGATTCGACCTTCCTGGGCTATCTCGGCTCGATGATCGAGATGACCCCGAGCGCGACGGACGGGATGCAAGCCTACGGCCATGTCGGCCGCTACCTGCCGCCGCCGACGCATCATGCGACCGCGCCGCAGGATCACCTGGACCGGATCGCCGACCACCTGATCATCGCCCACTCGCTGATCGAGGGCGACGGTGCGAAGAGCGCCCTGCCGGGCCTGCGCGCCGCCCTGTTCGAGGTCGGGCGCGCCATCGCGCGCCGGAGCACGGAAACGCCGAACGCCTACAACTGACCGGCCCCATGGGTCAGGGTCCACGACGGGGCGCCGCCGCCGGGTGCCGGACCGGTCCGGCGCGGCAGGCGAGGCCGGCGACGGAGCGCGACACGCCGCCTCTCGCGAGCGGGACGGGGCAGGTCAGGGGAAAGTCGCCCCAGGCGGGGGTCGGAAGACGGGGCCTGCGCATCGGCCCGTCCCATAAACCTGTCCGGGGGGGCCCGGGCGTCCGGGGCGCGCATCTCGGGATGACGCTACCGGTCCCCGCGCCGGAGCAAGAACACCCCCTGGGCGCCGAACAGGTTCCAGACCCACCAGGGCATGGCGAAGCGCATCGGCCGGCCCCGGCCATCGAGGGCCGTGGCGCTCTCGATCTCCGCGCCGATCAGCCGGCACAGGCCGACGAAGTCGCGGATCGTGCAATGGTGGATGTTGGGCGTCTCCCACCACGCGTCGGGCATGATCTCGGTGATGGGCATCCGGCCGCGCAGGGCCAGCTCCGACCGGACCCGCCAATGCCCGAAATTCGGGAACGAGATGATCACCTGCCGGCCGATGCGCAGCAGGTGCTCCAGCACGATCCGGGGATTGCGGGTCGCCTGGATGGTCTGGGACAGCACGACCACGTCGAAGGCGTCGTCCGGGTAGTTCTCCAGGTCGGTGTCGGCGTCGCCCTGGATCACCGACAGGCCCCGGGCCAGGCAGGCGTTGACCCCGTCCCGGGACAGCTCGATCCCGCGGCCGTCGATGCCGCGCCGGTCGCGCAGCAGCGCCAGCAGGGAGCCGTCGCCGCAGCCGATATCGAGGACGCGCGCGCCCGCCGGCATCAGCCCGAGCACGACGATGTGGTCGACCCGGGCGCCGCCGCCCTCGGCGGTGCGGGGCAGGGTGTCGGTGGATTGCCACGGCGCGCCGTGGGTCGCCTTGCCCGAGGAGCCCTTGAACAGCATCGAGCCGCTCATAGGCCGCGAGCCCGAGCGGCGGCGTCGATGAAGCCCCGGGCGGCCGAGAACATCGCCGGCTCGTCGAGCAGGAAGGCGTCGTGGCCCTTGTCGGTCTCGACCTCCACGAACGCGACCGGCGCGGCGGCGGCGTTCAGCGCGTGCACGATCACCCGGGATTCGGAGGTCGGGAACAGCCAGTCGGAGGTGAACGAGACCAGGCAGAACCGGGTCTTGATCCCCCGGAACGCGTTGGCCAGCGCGCCGCCATGGTCCTCGGCGAGGTCGAAATAGTCCATCGCCCGGGTGAGGTAGAGGTAGGCGTTGGCGTCGAACCGCTCGACGAAGCTCAGGCCCTGGTGGCGCAGGTAGCTCTCGATCTGGAAGTCGGCGTTGAACGAGAAGGTCGGGGCCGAGCCGCCCTGGAACCGCCGGCCGAACTTCCGGTGCAGCGCCGGCTCGGACAGGTAGGTGATGTGCGCGCCCATCCGGGCGACGCCGAGCCCCTTGGACGGCCGCGTGCCCTCCTCGAGGTAGCGCCCGTCCGCCCAGGCCGGGTCGGCCATGATCGCCTGCCGGCCGACCTCATGGAACGCGATGTTCTGCGCCGAGTGGCGCGGGCCGGTGGCGATCGGCATCGCAGCGAAGACCCGCTCCGGGTAGAGCGCCGCCCATTGCAGCACCTGCATCCCGCCCATCGAGCCGCCGATGCACAGGAACAGGTCGCGCACGCCGAGCCGCTCCAGCAGCATCATCTGGGCCCGGACCATGTCGCGGATCGTCACCAGCGGGAAGTTCAGCCCGTAGGGCCGCCCGGTGGCGGGATCGATCGAGGCCGGGCCGGTGGAGCCCATGCACGACCCGATCACGTTCGAGCAGACGACGAAGTAGCGGTCGGTGTCCACCGGCTTGCCGGGGCCGACCAGCGTCTCCCACCAGCCGGGCTTGCCGGTGAGCGGATGCGGATGGGCGAAATACTGGTCGCCGGTGAGCGCGTGGCAGATCAGCACCGCGTTCGTGCCCGCGGCGTTCAGGGTGCCGGCGGTCTGGTAGGCGATCTGGAAGGGCGCGAGTTCGACGCCGGCATCGGTCAGCAGCGGCGCGTCCGCGCCGAACCGCATGACCAGGCTCTTCGGGTCGAGCGCCTGCGAGGGCTCCGACAAGCGCCCGGCCGTCTCGTCGATCGGGTCCGGCCGCAGCGCGGTGTCCGGTTGGGTATCCATGCGGGACTTGACGACCGTGTGTCGGCGATCCCGGTCCGCGGCAGGGGGCACGGTGTCGCGAGACCCGCCCCACTCGCCCGACGCGGCCAGCGAGACCGGGAGGTAATGCGCGCGGCCGCGAGCGTCAACGCGCGCGGTTTGCGCAGGGGGCAAAAGAGAAGAGGGGCAGCGGCCCGGCTCAG
Organism: Methylobacterium sp. WL64; assembly: GCF_008039945.1. Lineage (NCBI taxonomy): Bacteria > Pseudomonadati > Pseudomonadota > Alphaproteobacteria > Hyphomicrobiales > Methylobacteriaceae > Methylobacterium > Methylobacterium sp. WL64. The sequence continues at coordinate 7,215 of NZ_VRVA01000099.1, read as the reverse complement.
GCGAGCGGCGCGGCCATCAGCGCCAGCCCGAGGGCGGGCAGGCCGAGCGCCAGGACGGCCCTCGCGTCGAGCCGGTCGGCGCGCACGCCGCCGCGCCAGCTCCGGCTCGCGACGTTCTCGACGCAGAGCCCGGACAGGACGAGCGCGCATCCGACGATCGCCTGGATCGAAACCATGGAAACCTCATCGCGCCGGCCGCGCCAGGGAACGCGGCCCAGGATCACGGCTGGGGAAGTGCGCGGGGCCGCCGCAGGTTCCTCCGAATCCGCGCCTTGGCGGTCATACCTTTGGCCCCCCCTCCGGCTGGCGCGCGCATGCCCATGGCCTCACCGGATCGCGGCCGCGCAGGCGGCGAACACCATCGCGGCCCCGACCACCGCGATGCACCCGTTCGCCCACGGGGCGGCCTCCGCCCGGCGCAGCCGACAATCGGCGGCCACCGAGGTGAGGATCCCGATCAGGAACAGGCTGCAGGGGATCAGGTCACCGGGCATGTGGATCCGTCCAGGGGAACGCGGGACGCGACGCGCCCGACGCGGCCCCTTCTCTGGGATCAACAGGCCGAAACGTGGCGGGTGCCCCGCGGCATTTGCGCGTCGCCGCTTTGCCGCGCCGCGGGGCTCCCTCTCCGAGGCGCGGGGCTTCTCGGCCGCCCCACAGGGACCGGCCCCGCCGGCTTCAGAGCGTGGCCGCACCCGGAGGCGTCGCGAAATCTTCCGGGCCCATGTCGAGCAGGTCGTTCGGCGTCGCGGTCTTGTCGTAGGCGGCGCTGGCCGCGGCCTCGATCGCCGCCTGGTTCCGGGCGAACAGGTCGAGGGGCGCGAGGTCGGCCCCGCCGGCGAACGTCTGGCGCAGAATCGGGATCGGAACGTCGATCCCGATCACCCGCTCGCCGTTGGTCATGGCGAACCGGATCAGGGTCTCGTCGGCCGGCAGGATGTGGGCGCCGCCGTCCAGGTAGCGTGTGAGGGGCATGGGATCGGTCCTCCGTGGCAAGCTCAGGTCCCCGCCGAACATAGCGACTGCCGGCGCACCAACCAGTGCGTGTCCACGCCCCGAAGGCGCCGAACCTCCCGGCGTGACGCGGGGCGCCCGGCTTCACCCACGGAGGAAATGCTGTAGACCGACCCGGCACACGAACCGTCGCACGCGCATCCGAGTCGCCAGAGCCATGTCCGCCCCCCTTCTCGCCCGCCCGGAACCGCGCCCCGGCGTTCTGGCGATCGACACCTACGTGCCCGGCAAGAGCGGACGGCCCGGCGGCGGCAAGGTCCACAAGCTCTCGTCCAACGAGACGCCGCTGGGGCCGAGCCCGGCGGCGCTCGCGGCGCTCCACGAGGCCACCGCCAAGCTGGAGACCTACCCGGACGGCCGCGCCACGGTGCTGCGCACGGCCATCGCCAAGCGCTACGGGCTCGATCCGGAGCGGATCGTCTGCAGCGCGGGCTCGGACGAGTTGCTGTCGCTGCTGGCCTACGCGTATGGCGGCCCCGGCACCGAGGGGATCTACTCGGAGCACGGCTTCCTGGTCTACCGGATCGCGATCCTGGCCGCGGGCGGAGAGCCGGTGGTGGCGCCCGAGCGCGACTTCACCACCGACGTCGACGCCATCCTGGCCCGGGTCACCGAGTGGACCCGGATCGTCTACGTCACCAACCCGAGCAACCCGACCGGCACCTACCTGCCGTTCGACGAGATCCGCCGCCTGCACGCCGCCCTGCCGGCCAACGTGCTGCTGGTGATCGACGGCGCCTACGCGGAATACGTGCGGGCGAACGACTACTCGGCCGGGCTCGAACTCGCGCTCGAATCCGAGAACGTCGTGATGACCCGGACCTTCTCGAAGATCCACGGGCTCGCCGCCCTGCGGATCGGCTGGATGCTGGCGCCAGCCCACGTGGTCGACGCGGTCAACCGCATCCGCGGCCCGTTCAACGTCTCCGGGCCGGCCATCGCGGCGGGCGCGGCGGCGATCGCGGACGAGGCCCACATGGCGGCGGCCGCCGCCCACAACGCCGAATGGCTGCCAAAACTCACCGCGGGCGCCCGGGCGCTCGGCCTGACGGTGACGCCGAGCGTCGCGAACTTCGTGCTGATCCACTTTCCCGACGCGCCCGGCCGCTCGGCCGCCGACGCCGACGCGTTCCTGACCGAGCGCGGGCTGATCACCCGCCGGGTCAGCGCCTACGGCCTGCCCAACGCCCTGCGGGTGACGGTGGCGGGGGCCGAGGCGAACACGGCCTTCCTGGCCGCGCTCGGCGACTTCGTGCGGGGCGCGCATGCCTGAAGCCGGCCCCCCGCCCATCGGGCGCCTCACCATCGTCGGGCTCGGGCTGATCGGCTCCTCGATCGCCCGCGCCGCCCGGCGCTACGGCCTCGCCCGGACGATCGTGGCGCTGGACCGCGACGCGGCCGTGCGCGCCCGGCTTACCGAACTCGGCATCGCCGATCTCGTCACCGGCGACCCGCAGGCGGGCGCCACGGATGCCGACCTGGTGATCCTGTGCGTGCCGGTGGGCGCCATCGGGGCGGCGGCGGCCGAACTGGCGCCGTACCTGAAGCCCGGCGCGATCGTGTCGGATGTCGGCTCGGTCAAGGGCGCCGTGGTGGCGGCGGTCCAGCCGCACCTGCCGGCGGGCGTCGCGCTGGTGCCCGGCCACCCGATCGCCGGCACCGAGTTCTCGGGGCCGGATGCCGGCTTCGCGACCCTGTTCCAGGGCCGCTGGTGCATCCTCACGCCCCCCGAGGGCACCGACCCGGCCGCCGTGGCGCGGGTCCGGGCCCTGTGGGAGGGCATGGGCGCCGACGTCGAGACCATGAGCGCCGAGCACCACGACCACGTGCTGGCGATCACCAGCCACCTGCCGCACCTGATCGCCTACAACATCGTTGGCACCGCCGCGGATCTCGAATCGGCGACCCAGTCCGAGGTGATCAAGTTCTCGGCCAGCGGATTCCGCGATTTCACCCGCATCGCCGCCTCCGACCCGACCATGTGGCGCGACATCTTCCTCAACAACCGCGAGGCGGTGCTGGAGATGCTCGGCCGGTTCAACGAGGACCTGTCGGCGCTGGCCAAGGCGGTGCGCTGGGGCGACGGCGACGCGCTCCACGCGATGTTCACCCGCACCCGGGCGATCCGGCGCAGCATCGTGGCCCAGGGCCAGGAGACCGCAGCCCCGGATTTCGGCCGCCCGCGGCCGCCGGAGGAATAGGGCGGCCGACGGGCTCGTCCCACCAGCGCCGTCCCGAGGTGCCGCCCGAGGTGCCGAATCGGCGGCCCCGCAGGAGCCCTCCGGCCGGCCGCGCGATCCCCGGACGGCTCCCTGCGGGGCCTCCGCTTCGGTCCGTCACCTCGGGGGCCACGAGTCGTGCGATCGATCGCCCTTCGACAGCCTGCGGGCCGAATGCCCGGGACGGGCCGGCGACGACGGACCCCGGATCCGCAAGCCCGTCCGGGGAGGGGGCAAGTCGCGCATCGCGGGGGGCGATGCGGGATCGATCGGCCCCCGGTCGACGACACGAAACGCTCAGGCCGCGAGGTCTTCCCGGGCGATGCGGCGGCAATGTTCCAGGTAGCCGCGCTGGTGGGCGCCCATCAGGTCGGTGACCGCGGACCAGAGCCAGCCGGGGGTATCGGCGCCCTGTCCGGGGGCGCGGACGGTCTCGCTCCAGGCCTGCCGGTCGGCGTCGCCCATCTGGCGTCCGTGGGCGCGGCCCAGGATGGCGGCGAGGTGGCCGGAGACCCGCACGGCCTCGCCGCGGGAGAATTGCTCGGCGTCGATCTTGAGATCCTGCGGCATCAGCTCGCGGACCGTGACCGGGGCGCCCTGGAACGTCGCCGCGACCATCCGGTCGCCGAGGTTGGGCGAGAGGGCGCGGGCGCCGGCCACGACCCGGGCGGCGGCGTCGGCCGGCATGTCGGCCCCCCGGGCGGGCGGGGCCAGGTACGGCACCGCCTCCTTGACGTCGAGGAGCGCGAGATGCGGGCGGTCGCCGCCCACGATCTCCACGAGGCCGGCGTAGCGCAGCCGGCCGAGCGAGCTGCAGCCCTTGATCCAGTAGGCGGCGTCGCGGAGCCGGATCTCCGCCCCGGCCTCGGCGCCGCCGAGCGCCAGGACCAGCCGGTGCACCTCCGCGTCGCGGCTCAGCGCCTCGAACGCCTCCTGCTCGGCGCCGTCGAGGTCGAAGAACCGGTCGCCGCGGGGCAGCCGCGCGTCCTTGCCCTTGAGCCGCTCCCGGGACAGGTGGCGCCAGCGCCGGCCGAGCGCGCGCCGGCGGGTGGTGGCGACGATGTCGGATTGGGCGATGCCCCGCTCGGCGCCCTCGGGGTCGAGGATGCCGTCCGCGTAGCCCACCGCCATCGCGTCCATCATCCGGGCGGTGACGATGCCCGGCAGGGTCGCGTTGAGGGCGGCCGTCACCAGCGACAGGGCCAGCCGGACCAGGTCGAAGGCCGGGTTCGAGACCAGGGTCTGGTCGAGGTCGCGGATCTGGATGTCGATCCGCCCGTCAGGGCCGGCGACCGCGCCGAGATTGCCGAGATGCGCGTCGCCGCAGATCCAGACCGGCGGCCCCTCCGGCAGCGTGCCGGCCGGCATGGCGGCGATCAGATCGTAGAAATGCGCGGTGCTGCCCCGGACGTAGGCGTGCGGCGAGGAGGCGATCTTGCACAGGCGGCGCTTCTCCAGCACGCTCGCCGCACGCCCCGACCGGGCCGGCACCTGCATATCCATCCGCGTCGTCCGTTCCTCTGCCGCGCCCGATCCGCAAGGGGCGGGATTCGATGTCGGGCGCGAAGCTAGAGTTTCATCCTTAAGCGCGGGTGAGCGTTTTGACGCAGCAGCGGTGCCGGCACGGACAGCGAACGCCGGATGAAACGACCTCAGGCCGCCTGCTGCTCGACCCGGTTCCGCCCCGCGGCCTTGGCACGGTACAGGGCGATGTCGGCGCGCTTGAGCATGTCGCCGGGGCCGGTGTCGTCCGGGTGCCGGACCGCGACCCCGATCGAGACCGTCACCGGGATCGCCCGGGTGGCGCGGTGCACCGAGAACGGCATCGCCTCGACCTTCTCGCGGATGCGCTCGGCGATGGCCCGGGCCTCGGCCAGGCCCGCCTCCGGCAGGACCACGACGATCTCCTCGCCGCCGTAGCGGGCGACGGTGTCCACCGGCCGGGTGTGCTGGCGGACGCGCTCGGCGAAGGTGCGCAGCACCTCGTCGCCGGCCTCGTGGCCGTAGCTGTCGTTGATCGCCTTGAACCGGTCGATGTCGAGGATCAGCGCCGCCAGCCCCGGGCGCCGGGTGGTCTCGTCGGAGAACAGCGCGCCGAGGTGGTTGTCGAGGTAGCGCCGGTTGTGCAGGCCGGTGAGCGCGTCGGTGACGGCCAGCTGCAGGGAGGCCTGCATGGCGCCCCGCAGGGCGTCCGTGAAGCGCTTGCGCTTCACCTGGGTGCGGACCCGGGCCATCAGCTCGTTGCGGTCCACCGGCCGCATCAGGAAGTCGTGGACGCCGAAATCGAGGCCGCGCACCACCCGGGCGCGGTCGTGCTCCTCGGCCAGCATGATCAGCGGCATCGCCCGGGTGCTGTCGAGCGAGCGGAGCTGGCTGCACAGGCGCAGGCCGTCCGACCCGTCGAGGTCGAGGCTGACCAGGGCGAGGTCGAACACGCCCTCGGCGGCCAGGCGCATCGCCGCCTGCGGGTCGGGCTCGATCGTGACCGCGTGGTGCTGGCGCAGGGCGCCGGCCATGCGCTCGGCCGAGCCGGGCCGGTCCTCGACCAGCAGGATCCGGGCGTCGAGGCCGGTCTCCGCGGTGGCGAGCGCCAGGGGATCGCCGATGCCGAACTCGCGCGACGCCAGCGCCCGCTGGCGCAATTCGTCGGTGACCGCCTTGAGGCGCACGAGGCTGCGGACCCGGCTGAACAGGGCGGTGTCGTCCACCGGCTTGGTCAGGAAGTCGTCGGCCCCGGCATCGAGCCCGCGCAGGCGGTCCGAGGGCTGGTCGAGGGCCGTGACCATCACCACCGGGATGTGGGCGGTGACCGGATTGTTCTTAAGGTAGCGGCAGACCTCGAACCCGTCCATGCCGGGCATCATCACGTCGAGCAGGACGAGGTCGCACAGGCCCTTCTCGCAGATCGCGATCGCGTCGGGCCCGTTCATCGCGGCGATCGTGTCGAAATACTCCAGCCCGAGCTTCGTCTCGAGAAGCTTCACGTTCGGGAACAGGTCGTCGACGATCAGGACGCGGGCCGACATGCTTCCTCGCTGACGCGCGATGTCCCTGTCCCGCCGGAGCGGGCGGTCATGCGCCGCTGATGGTGCGCCCGTGCGGCGTCACCGGGGCTCAAGATACGCGCGAACCGTTGCCAAAAACTTCGCGACCGAGATCGGCTTCGACAGGTAGGCCTCGCAGCCGCCCTCGCGGATCCGCTCCTCGTCGCCCTTCATGGCGAAGGCCGTGATCGCGATGACCGGAATGCTCTTGAGGTCGTCGTCCTCCTTGAGCCATTTGGTCACCTCGAGGCCGGAGACTTCGGGGAGCTGGATGTCCATGAGGATCAGGTCGGGGTGGTGTGCGCGGGCCAGCTCGATCGCCTCGATGCCGTGGGCGGTCTTGAGGGTCGCGTAGCCGTTCGCCTCCAAGAGGTCGTTGAACAGCTTCATATTCAGTTCGTTGTCCTCGACGATCAGCACCGTCTTTTTCATGATCCGATGTCCCGGTGCGCGCCGATCATGATTAGCGGGCCGTGAAGCCCCTTGGTGACCTTTGTAGCGATCACATGTTGATGAATGGCAAACCTCTTCAAGGGGCCGAATCTGCGGAACGGCTCGCCCTCGACGTTCTGCTGTGGATCGTCGCGGAGGACGACCGGCTCCTGCCGTTCCTGGCGGCGAGCGGCCTGAGCGCCGACACCCTGCGGGAAAGCGCCCAGGAACCGGCCTTCCTGGCCGGTGTGCTCGATCACGTGATGGGCGACGAGAACGTGCTGGTGGCCTGCGCGGGCGCCCTTGAGATCAAGCCGGAGCGGATCGCCGCGGCCTGGCGGATCCTGTCGCCGCAGCCGGAGGATGACTGGGCGTGAGGCGGCGGTTTGCCGCGCCGGGGGTCGAGCCGCGGACGGGCTTTTGGCGCGGATGCGGCCAGGGTGTCAGGCGCGGGAGGCGCGGCTTCCCTCCCCCCTCTGCGGGGGAGGGTGGCCCCCGAAGGGGGT